>JAJWOJ010000259.1 GCA_021635425.1 Clostridiales bacterium
ACTATATATTCTCTCAAAAAATAAATTGACAGAAACATTTTTGTTCATGAACACTTTCGTATTCGTCGTTGTTTCAATTCATTTTCTTCTATTCGGTTTTTAATCTGCGTCGGCAAACTTCCGTTTGCCCGAGTGCCATCTTGCGATAGCCTACCTATCTTACCATATCCGCTTCGCTTTGTCAAGCGTTTTTCGTTACTTTTTAAAAGTTTTTTTAAAAAGTTTCTTTCGCTTTTTCAGCTCTCGGATATGCTCGGTTGCCTTCGCTCATTTTGCTTGCCTATAATACCACTTTATTAGCCCCTTGTCAACTGTTTTTCGGGGTTTTTGCGAAAAAAATTCAGAAAAAATCTGATTTTTTCGATTCTTCGGACTTTTGGACGGATTTATGTTGCATGCGCAACACAACGTACGTCATGAAGCATAAAAACACACATCGATAAACAAAAAGAACGAGCATATCCGCCCGTTTCTTTTCAAATTCTCAATTACGATATAAATACAGTTACGATATAAACCTATTATATAATATATCGCTTCATGTCAGTTCCCGAGAATCATTTTATCGCTTGCCATTTCTTCGCCGGTAATCTTTTCAAACTTATCGAGAAGATCGGAAATAGTCAGGCGTTTTTTCTCTTCGCCTTCGACGTCGTAAATCACCCTCCCGGCATTCATCATAATAAGTCTGTTGCCGTGAGCTATCGCGTCGTTCATGTTGTGGGTTATCATTATCGCCGTAAGTTTTTCTTTGGCAATGATTTCATCGGTCAACGAAAGCACTTTTTTGGCGGTTTTAGGATCGAGAGCCGCGGTATGTTCGTCCAACAACAGAAGTTTTGGCGAAGCGAGCGACGCCATAAGAAGCGTGAGAGCCTGACGTTGACCGCCCGATAACGTTCCGACTTTTTGCCCGGTTCTCGTTTCGAGACCGAGTTCAAGCCCCGCGAGTAATCGTTTATATTCCTCGAGTTCGGTTTTCGACATACCCCACTTCAATCCGCGTTTTTTTCCTCTGCGCGACGCCAAAGCGAGATTTTCTTCTATATTCATGTTTGCGGCGGTACCCGAAAGCGGATCCTGAAACACTCTGCTTATATACGCGGCGCGTTTGAATTCTCTTAAACCCGTAATGTCTTTTCCGTCAAGAATAACTTTTCCGTCATCGACGGGGAAAACACCCGCGATGACGTTAAGCATAGTCGATTTCCCCGCTCCGTTTCCGCCGATTACCGTAACGAAATCGCCGTCCTTTAAAGTAAGATCTACCCCGCATAACGCTCTTTTTTCGGTTGCGGTGCCTTTATTGAACGTAAGTTGAATATTTTTAAGCTCGAGCATTCTTTTTCCTCCCCGCGATTTTCGTTTTTATCATAGGAACGCAAAGCGTAAAAACAATAATCACCGACGTGATAAGCTTCAGATCGTTCGTATTCATTCCGAGACCCACGGCTATCGTAAAAATCAACCTGTATAAAACGCTGCCTATAACGACGCCGACCAGTTTTACCCAAAACGAAAACTTATTTCCGACGACAAGCTCGCCGATAACGACCGACGCCAAACCTATAACGATCGTTCCGCTCGCCATGTTGACGTCTGCCGAAAAACCATACTGCGCGATGAGCGCGCCCGACAAAGCAGCCAGACCGTTACTCGTCATTAAGGCGATATACTTAGTTAAATCGGTGTTTATCCCCTGAGCCTTCGCCATTTTTTCGTTACAACCGGTTGCTCTTACGGCAGAGCCTATTTCCGTACCGAAAAACCAATACATTATCGCAACGATAACGATTAACGCAAGCACGCACGAGATTATCGTAAGCAAATTTTTATCGTCTATTACGCTGAGCGAGAAAAGCTTTGCAAACATTCCGTTATAAGTAGATGCGGTTTTAAGAATTGAAACGTTAGGTTTCTCTCCTAAAATATGCAGGTTTACGGAATACAGCGCCGACATCGTCAAAATTCCCGATAAAATCGCGGGGATTTTCAATTTTGTATTCAACGTAGCCGTGATAGCTCCCGCCGCCGCTCCCGCAAGAAATGCAAAAAGCATGGCAACGAGCGCGGGCATGCCCGACGCAATCGAGACTATCGCGACGGCTCCGCCCGTAGCAAGCGAACCGTCGACGGTCAGGTCCGCAAAATCCAATATTTTATAAGTTACGTAAACGCCGAGAGCGAGAACCGCCCACATGAGACCTTGCGCGATACCGCCCGGTAAAGCGCGGAGTATATCAAAAAACATTCAGGATTCCCCCGTTAAATTATTTCGCGAATTTAGCTTTAAGATTCGCAATATCTTCCGCCGTTATTTTAAGCGCAGAATTTTTTTCAAGAAGGTTTGCGGCGTTTGTTTCATTTATTACAAACGTAGCATCCCGGTTGTAGTATTGAAACTTAATATCCGAAGGCTTTTCGCCGCTAAGAATTCTTATCGCGATTTCTGCGGTTTGTTTGCCGAGTTTTTTATAGTCGATGCCGAGCGTTACAAGCGCTTCGTCATCTTCACACATTCCGTCCTCGCCTGCGATAACGGGGATTCCCTTAGGAGTTAAAATATTGCAGGCAAGACGCATGTTAGCCGCCAAAAGATTATCGGTAGGAATGTAGACGGCGTCTATTTCGTCGGGATTGATTTTGGAAACAACGTCGTTGATGTCGCTGGTCGCGGTTACGGTGAACGCTTCGTAAGCAAATCCTATTTTGTCGCATTGTTCCTTAGCAATGGCGATCTGCTTCTGCGAATTTTCTTCTCCGCTACAGTAAACGAAACCTATTTTCTTGCAGCCTGGAACAATTTCCTTAATCAGATCGATCTGCTGAGCTATGGGAGCCATATCGCTTGTTCCGGTTACGTTTTCGCCCGAAATATGCCCGACTTCGGGATCGGTTACAGCAGTGAACAACGTAGGAATCTTAGTCGTTGACGACGACAACGCTCTCGCCGAAGAGGTAGCTATTCCTAAAAGCAAATCGCATTTTTTTGAAACCAGAGAATTCGCTAATGTTTTTTCGTTGTTTTGGTCGCCGTTTGCGTTCTGCAAATCGAATTCTATCTTTTTGTCGTTATCTTTTGCCCATTTTTCAAGAGTTTCAACGAAACCGTCTCTTGCGTTATCGAGCGCTGTGTGCGTTGCGACCTGCAAAACGCCGATCGTAATCGTATCGTTCGATTTTCCGCAACTCGCGGCAGAAAAGGCAAAGCAAACGCAACTTATAAGCCCTGCCAGCATACCGATTAGTCTTTTAATGCTTTTCATGATGAATTCTCCTTCGGATTGAGTTTTTCGTAAAAAAAAATCGTAGCCCGAGCTACGATTTCAATCAGTAAATTTTTTGACTGCAAAACAAAATTATCGTAGCTAAATATTAACTAAGACTGCGATAAAAGTAAAAATATACGTTTGCTTTGCCGAAAAATAACATGATCGTTTTAACGGAAAACCGTTCTCCTTTGATTTTATGTTTTGATTTTACACTATAAAAAGTTATTTGTCAAGAGTTTTTAAGACGGAGTAAGGTTTTAAAGATTTGAAAAAGAATTAGCAGTTATAAGCGGAAATTATACCTATAAGCATAATGTTTTGCCGACGATATATAAAAAAACGGACATTCCGCTCGCAACAATGTTATATCAATATTATTTATAGAG
>JAJWOJ010000260.1 GCA_021635425.1 Clostridiales bacterium
GATAACAAATTGACCGAAGAGGGGCTTAAAACCTTTAAGGACGATTTGAAAATCAGAACGGAGATAGATCTCAGAACTCAGAATAAAGACGACGCGAACCAGACGACGAACTACGTCGACGCGACGTTCCCGTATTATAAATGTACTATCGGTCAGTATACGGACATTTTCGAAGACTCGGTGTGGAACGCTTTGCCGAATGACGGAAACACAAAAAGCGACACCATGGAGAACAAAAACGACGCCCGTCGTCTTTCGTATGCTACGGGTAACGCGATACGCAACGAAAACGCTATGAAACGCTCGTTGAAAACGGTGTTCGGAGTCCTTGCGGACGAAAGCAATTACCCCGTTTATATACATTGTAACGCGGGCGCGGACAGAACGGGTACGGCTGTATTTCTTATAAACGGACTTCTCGGCGTAAGCGAGGCGGATCTTATCAGAGATTACGAGCTTACGAGTTTTTCGAAGGTGTCGGGTTTAAGATACAGAAGCGAGATAAAAGACGGAAATTTCACCTCAATCGGCGTAATGCAGAACGACTATGACAATTTCGTTGCGTTCGGCGCGCTTATCGAGGCGATAAAGGTCAACTACGGCGCGGAAGGCAAACCGCTTTCGTATGCGATCGAAAATTTCCTTACCGGATATATAGGCGTGTCTCACGAGCAAATCGAGAGCATAAAGAGAATCATGCTTTCTGATTATACGCCCGACGAAACCGAATACGTTGACGGCGAGAGACAAGTTATAGAGGTCTCGAAGTCGGATAACTCCGTAAATCTCGGCAACGTCGTTTACACTTCGGTAGAAAGCATATATCTCGATAACGTCAGAATCGACGGTTCGCTTTCCGCGCTTAAAGGAAGCGATTTCGCGAACTATTACGGCGAAAGGGAATTGACCGTAACCGTAAATACGGAAAGCGGTAAAAAGACGGTCAAAGTACCGATACTCATCGTAACGAAATATATAACTACCGCGGAAGAATTAAACGCCGCGTTAAAGATAACTTCGGAAAGAAATTACGGG
The DNA here is from genome assembly GCA_021635425.1 of Clostridiales bacterium. Taxonomy (GTDB): domain Bacteria; phylum Bacillota; class Clostridia; order Christensenellales; family Borkfalkiaceae; genus UBA10281. Next base: position 1,036 of record JAJWOJ010000260.1, read on the forward strand.
TATTACGAACTTAAAAACGATTTAACTTTAAATGATTTTTCCAACGAAGCGAAGGTTGCGTTCAGCGGCAAAAACGGATTCTGCGGAATTTTCGAGGGTAACGGACACACTCTTACGGCAACGCTCGGCAATCACGGATTGTTCGGTTACGTAAGCGGCGGAGCGACGATAAGGAACGTCAACTTCGTCGTAAGCGGCGGCGTGAACGAAGCGGGGAAATCGGTTATCGGCGATTACGTTCATAATTCGTATATCGAAAACGTGTCGATAAAGGTTTCCGAAGGAACGTCGGGGCTTGGCACGGACGGAAAAGGGCTTGTCACGTCGATCTCTTATAAGGGCAATTCGACCGAAAAGCTTACCGTGAGCGCGGAAAACGCAGAGCTTGATTCTTTGTTTGGCAGCAGCGATAAATACGCGTTCGACGGAAACAAATTCGAAGCTTGCGTTATCAAAGCGAAATGCGTAAAAGAACTTGCAAGATATTACGCAAACGGAAGTTACGTCTCGGTATATCTCGAAGATACGCTCGGTTTCGGCGGCGAAATCGGCGGAACTATCGAAACCACCGTCGCGGATATCATCAACGTGAGCGACTCGAATATCAGGTTAAACGTAGACGAGCGTTTCTTAAATGCGGAAATCGCGGAAATAGAATGTAACGGATATCGCATAAACGAGTACAAATTTGAAAACGGTGTTCTCAGCCTTTTCAACGATCACGATATTTTCGGCGAAAATTTCGGCAAAACGATTATAAAAGTAACGTTCAGAGCCGTAAACGGTATTTTGGTCAGAGCGGAAATCGGAGCGGTTGTGTTCAGCAACTCCGAAGAGGTGATTTTAGACGAAATACGCGAAATATTCTTGAACAGAGAGACTAACGCGATAAGCCTCGGCGAATACGCCGACGCGACCGTGTATTCGTTATTCTGCAACGGATATTATTTCGGAAACGACGTTTCTTCGCTGCTTATAAGCGAAGAATTCAGAACGAACAAAACCATTCACGGAGACAATACGCTTACCGCGCTTGTCGGTAAAAACGATAAATTCTACACGTTGCAGATTCCGGTTACTCTTATAACCGACGAAATAAGCAGCGTTTCCCGGTTTAACGAACTTATGAAATCCGAAGTAGCGGAATATGCGATTTACGGATATTATAAGTTGACTGCGGATATCGGCGATTCCAAATCGGAATTCAATAACGGCAACGACAAATACTGGCAGAACGTGGACGGGCTTTACGGCTTCCGCGGCACGCTCGACGGGGCGGGACATTCGGTAACGGGTATCGTTTACACGAGAGGTCTTATAGGTCTTGTCGGTAAAGGCGCGGTTATAAAGAATCTCACCGTAAACGCATACGGCTATGCTAACGGCAGAACGGTTCTCGCCCGCACTATAAGAGACGCCGTAGTGGAAAACGTTAAGATAAACATAATAAGCGGCGAATCCGATTCCTACCTTACCGAGGGCGGAATAATCACCTCGCTCATGAGCCATTCCACGGTTTACAGAAACGTCGAGGTTAACTCGGACGGAAAAACGGATACGCTGTTCGGTTGCAGCTACTGGAACTACGACGCGAGAAAGGCAAACGCCTTCGAAAACGTTAAAGTAACCGTTAAATCTATCGGCGGACTTCTTTGCCTCAGAGCAAACATTGCCGAATCTCTTTACACGATAGACGGCGTGGAAGGAATAACCGTCGCTTACGTTCGTTCTTACGGCGACGCGAACAATACGGCAATCGTCGGAAGTTCGGCAAAGCTTACGATCGGAGCGGAAAACGCCGACGTAACCGAAATTACTTCCGTATCGCTTGACGGCAGAGAAATTGCGGGATTCACGTTCGAAAACGGAGTCCTTACCATAACGGACGGTTTCACCGCTTCCGACATAGGCGCGAAAACGCTTGTCTTAAAAGGAAAAGCGGGGGTTAAAGCGGCTACCGTTTACCTCGGCGTTACCGTCGAAGTACCCGCAGAGGAAGTTGCGCTCGACGGCGAAAGAGAAATCGTTTTGTCGAACGGAACGGAATTCGATTTAGACCTTGGAGAATATACGTCGGCGACGGTGCTTTCGGCAACGTTTGGCGGAGAAAACGTAGGGTATGCGAACGGAAAATTGACGGTTGCGGAAGAGTTCAGCGCGAACACGCAGAAACACGGCGTGCAGAAGTTGAAAGTGACCGTTCAGAAAGACGGCAAATATTACAACGTAATCGCGAACGTCCTCGTCGTAACGAAGGAAATTTCCGATATAGATACATTAACCGCCGCATTGACGCCGACTGAGGGCAACAGCGTAGTTTACGGATATTACAGACTTGCAAAAGATTTGACGTACGGCGGCTGGTATACGGTCGGTTACGCCGCAAAATGGACGGCGGTGCAAAGAAGCAACCCCGAGTTAGGTTTCCGCGGGACGTTTGACGGTAACGGCAAAACGATTTCTTCGTGGTTCTACGGAGACGGCTTGTTCGGAGTTGTCGGCAACGGCGCGGTGATAAAGAATCTTACGATAAACAATAAACAGTATCAAGGCGGCAACGGGAATTTCAATACTTTGTTCGGTTATTCCATGATGGGAGCAACCA
>JAJWOJ010000261.1 GCA_021635425.1 Clostridiales bacterium
GCGGCTTTTTTGTCGTCTTTCGGGAGGTTAAACAATGACAAATTACAATCAATATCGCCCGCCGTAGCGGGAGAAAACTTTGGAAGCAAAAGCGAAGCAAAACAGAAGGCTTATGAGCAAAGTGTAGCCCACTATACTTCGATTCCGAAGTAGTGGGCTCTGCGAGGCTGTGTGTCCACTAAAAATAATAGCGGCAGACACTTTCTACTACCACTTTGCCCAACACCACTAAATCAAAATGAAAGGAGGAAACTACAATATCATATTTAGTATGTCACATGGAAAAATACCATAAGCAAGACGTCGCCCCTATCGAACGCGAGAACGAGCGGGACGAAAATTACAAGTCGGACAATCCGCAGATAGACAGTTCAAAGACAAAATACAATTATCATATGCACAACCCAGACGGGACGTACACCGAGTTCATCAATCAGAGAATAGCCGAGTTAAAACTCTCTCCACGCAAAGACGCAGTCGTTATGAACTCTTTTGTTGTGGGCGCAGATAAATCCTTCTTTGACGGACTATCGAAATTATCGCAATACAACTTCTTTTCGGACTGTACCAACTTCTTTGAAGAAAGATACGGAACGGAAAACGTAATATCGGCGGTAATCCACATGGACGAATCCACGCCGCATATGCACCTGAATCTTGTTCCTATCACGCCGGACGGAAGATTGTGCAGTAAAGACCTATTCGATAAATCTAAACTACGACAATTGCAGACTGACTTTTACAACACCGTCGGCAAAAATTACGGTTTACAGCGCGGCAAGGAAGGTAGTCAGGCAAAGCACCTGTCCACGGCTGAATTCAAGGCAAAAAAGATAATCGAACAAGCCGAAGCGATACGGCAAGTAAATCAGGTTTATGCCGATGCTCTTGCCGAAGCGAAGAACGGAGATATTCCCCGAAAGCGCGGACGGTTGCAAGAACAGGTTGTCGCTTTAACGGCAGAGAACAAAGACCTGACAAAACGGCTTGATAGGTCTATGGGAGAGACGCTCGAATACGCAAAGAAATCGGAAACTCTGCAACGGGAAAAAGACAGCGATTCGCATTATGCTCGCGTCGGAAAAACGCTTGCAAGAACCAATCCCACGGAATATAAACGCATAAGCCAAGGCAAGCCGAAAACCATCGGCACTTTCTTTGACTCCGTTCTATCTATGTTCACGCCTGACGTAACGATGCGGATCCCACGGCTACAACAGATTGAACGCGAAATCGAAGAAGAACGTAGAGAATACGAAAAACACAACAAAAACAACAATTATAAGTAAAATTTAAGGGCTATCTTCCCTCTATTACCCACCAGAGCTTGACTTTTTATCTGAAACAGGATAAAATATGTATCAATACGAGAATAATATTTCGGAGGTTAAGCGTAATGGAAAGAAAGGAAGATACGCCTGTACGTAAAACGCGCAGGAAGTATGAAGAGAAGAATAAAGAAAAGAGAAAACAGGCAAGCGGGAACTTCGGCACGATGATACCGAGAGCGCTTTTTAATGAAATAAACGAGTTTCTCGAAGAAAACGATATTACCAAAGTCCGCCTCATCAAAGAAGGATACGAGGCTTTGAAGAAAAAGAAAGAAAACGGCACGTTAAATCAATAGCCGTAACTTATTTCCTGCCGTTTTGCGTAATTGAAATCAATGATAAGGAGATTAAAATTACGGAAAACGAAGCGAAAAACAATGCCCTGCCATACGAACGGGTAGAATACCACGTTATCGGCGACAAGACGTACGTCGTCGTAGCCGAAGAAATGAAAAATGCGACGGATACGCCGCTGGATATTATGAAAAGACTTATATCCCGCCGAAGAGACGGGATAATAAGGGAACAAACAGAACGAACTCGCTGTTTGCCTTTTAACGGAGGTAAATAAGATGTTAGGACAAATAGCGATAAAAAACAGAAATTACAATTACGGAGGTGATGTTACCGCTCTCTACTGTCGCCTTTCCAAAGACGATGAACTTGTCGGCGACAGCAACAGTATCGTTCATCAAAAGGAAATGCTTGCAAAATACGCCAAAGAACACGGCTTTACGAACACCGAGTTTTATGTGGACGATGGCTATTCGGGAACGAATTTCAACCGCCCCGATTTTCAGAGAATGATGTCGGACGTGGAAGAAGGAAAAATCGGGACGGTTATCGTCAAGGATATGTCCCGATTCGGCAGAGATTACATCATGGTCGGATATTACACGGAGATTTATTTCGGGAACTGCAACGTGCGGTTTATCGCCGTGAACGACGGCGTTGACAGCAACGTACAGACGGAAAACGACTTAACGCCGTTCAAGAACGTGTTCAACGAGTGGTACGCAAAGGACACAAGCAAGAAAATTCGCGCCGTATTCAAGGCAAAGGGCAATTCGGGCAAACACCTTTCTTCCAATCCCCCGTTCGGGTATATCAAAGATCCGAACGACAAGGAAAAATGGATTGTCGATGAAGAAGCCGCCGAAACGGTAAAACGGATTTTTCAGATGTTCGTGGACGGAATGCGTATGCCGGAAATCGCAAGAAAGTTGACGGAAGAAAAAGTTGAAACGCCGCAGTTATACAATCTTCATCGCGGCAGAAAAATCCACCGATTAAGCGAATTTCCCGAAATATGGAGCGTTGCAAGCGTGAAAGGCATTCTCGATCAGATAGCCTATGCAGGTCATACGGTAAACTTTCAGACGACCAAAAAGTCTTTCAAGAACAAAAAACAGGTACGTTTACCCAAAGACCAATGGGTTATCTGCGAGAATACTCAAGAGCCGATCATAGACGGAAAGACCTTTGAAACGGTACAGCAAATGCGAAAGACCAAACGGGCATACACGAAATTCAACGAGCCGAATATGTTTTCGGGATTACTCTATTGCGCCGACTGCGGAAACAGACTTACTATTCAACGGGTGGCAAAGCATAGGAATATGGATAATTTCACCTGCGCTACCTATCGCAAGAAGAAAAAAGGGTTGTGCAGCAGTCATCGGATTTTGGTATCCGACCTCGAACGGGTTGTACAATGCGATTTGCACAAGGTTTGCGAATACGTTATTTTACACGAAAAGGAGTTTGTGGACGAATACCTGTCGGGATCGAAAAAAGAAACGGAAAAGTTTCAGGCGAGAGCGAAAGCCGAGTTGAAACGGCTTAGCGACCGACAAGACGAAATCGGCAGGATTATCCGTAAACTTTACGAAGATAACGTAAACGGCAGAATTACAGACGAGAGGTTTGATTTTCTTGTGAAATCCTACGAGGACGAAGGGCAAGAATTAAAAAGGCAAATGCAGGACTTAAAGCGGAGCCTGACCTATTCCGAGCAGGACGAAGAAAAACTGTCCAAGTTCCTTAAAATGGTAAAGACCTATTCCGAGATACGGGAACTGACGCCCGAAATTCTCAACAGTTTCGTGGAGAAAATCATTATATCCGAAACGGAATGGTACGCGGGCAGAAAAATGCAGGAAGTGAAAATCATCTACAAGTTTGTAGGGGCGATCCGTCTCCCGCAGTACGCCGTGTCATAAAAAGCACAGGGGGCAAAAAACGGGTAGGCAGTTAAAACCTACCTACCCGCAAATTCCCCAAGAGCATTTAACATTTG
>JAJWOJ010000262.1 GCA_021635425.1 Clostridiales bacterium
CCGTCGCTTCGCTCCTTACAAATCTCTCCACCCCAGCCATTTTAAGCGGTTTTTAGCAGATATAAGGCTAAAAACCGCTTTTTTGTTTGAAAACTATCCTGTAACGAATACAACTTAATAATTTTTTGGGAGTAAATTTGGGAGCGTTTTTGGGAGTGGACCGAAACGCTTTATTTTTCGATTTTTTCAAAGTTCCATTCGAGATAGTTTACTTTCGTTGCTTCTTTCAATTGAAACTCTTTTGAAAAATCCGTATATCCTCTGTCAACCTTGGAAGAATGAATCGTTTTATCTTCTTCGTGTCCGTCCCAAAGTAAAACGACTTCGCCGTGAACACCCGATTCTTTACAACGGGTAATAAACGTGTATCGTAGTTCGTGCAGATGATGATTCGGGAAGATTCGTTTCATCGCCGTATTCAAACTATTGAGATTAACGTTTCTTGCCTTTTCAAAGTCGATATAAGGTAGCACTCGTTTCATCATAGGCGTAAACGGGATTTGTCTTTTGACTATGTTTTTGCCCATTCTTTCTTTGCTCGTTTCGCATTCAAGCCATGTCCCGTCTATAATTTTTAACGTTTTTAGTTCGCTGCGACGAAGTCCCGTATACAGAAGCACGAGCAACGCGCTTGCCGTATCTTTATCGGTGTTTGCAATACAATGGTTGACGAGCGTTTTTTCTTCGTCGTAATTAAACGCCGAACCTTTTTTTGCCTCGTAGTTAGGAACGACGACTTTATTCATCGGCGAAGGCTTTCCGTTGTCTTCCGCCACCATATCGAAAATGCAGCGAAGTACAAGCCATAATTTGTGCGCCGTGCGCAAAACGCCTTTTTCGACGTAACCGAGCAGAAATTTTTGTAAATCATTTCTTTCTATTTCGCTTGCATTACGATTGCCGAAAACGGGAAGAATATCGTGTTCGAGCATTCTGACGTATTCTTTGTACGTAGACGGTTTAGTGGTAACTGACTTTACGTTTAACCATTCGGTTGCGTATTCCGCAAAAGATGTTGTTTTTATCGTGGAATTGTAAGTTTCCTCGGTGGGTTTAGGGTTGGATAGTTTTTCTTTTTTATTTAATTTTTCGATGAATTTATCTTTTAATTTATTCAAGTCTTTTGACGAAACTTCGACGTCGATTCTTTTTCTGTGAAACCGCGCCTCGTACACGCCGTCTTTCCTATAACGGTAGCGTACTATCATGTCGTTTGCGGCAAAAAAACTTCTGTATTGTGTCGGCATTCGTAAAATCTCCTTTTTGGTAAATTTCAGTCGATTCCGACGATTTTCAGTTTTACTCTTATTGTTTTCGATTGCCATTCGCGATAAAACGTTTTCGTAAACGGCGTTTTGTTTTTTAATTGCTTTTAATAAAAGCGTGATAGAATTATTATCAAATTGTTGTTGCGTGTTTCTCGTACTCAATCTGCTTATTCGGACTTAAATGTTTTTAGCCTTTATTGCTTTGAATACTATGTTCTCTTTTCATTGCTTTCCTCCTTTTATTAAACATAAAATTGATAGACTTTTGTCAGTAGGGGCTATCGTCGAAATATTTTTCGTCGTAAGCGTCGCCCTGTTCGCGGTTATAACGACTGATTTGTTCTTGCGCGGTATTCTTTATGAGTGAAGTGCTTTTGCCTCGTACCGCTCCGTATAACGATGATATACGATTATAAAAATCTTCCTGCAATTCCGAATACGCGGTAAGTCCGCCTCGTCGTTTCCAGAACGCCGAATGAGATAAAATCGGTGTTTCGCGATTTATTCTCAAACGATATACGGGTTCTCCGTGTTCGTCGGTCTTTTGTAAACGTGCGCCGTATTCATTTTTCTCGTCGCTCATAACTTTTTCTTGCCATATTTCGGTAACGGGCAAGTAATATACGAAAAGATTTCGCCTGTTCGGCTGAAAAATCTTGACGGCGCAGATTATATTTTTACCCGTTTGCATATAGCCGATTTTTTGAACGGCGTATTCGTAACAGTTTTCAAAATAAGCAAGTATATCGTCCTTAGATTGAAATCCATCCCAAAACTCTTTGTTGCCACCGAATTGTAAACACTCTAAAACTTTGTTGTTTTTTCGCTTGTTGTAGCGGGCGTGTAATCGGTTTAACGTTTCGTTCCATGCTTCGGTCGTCGAACCGTTTAATCGCTTTTTATAATCGACGTCGTAAAGTTCTTCGCAAGTTGCGAGATAATCGTTCACGGTTTGCAGTTCGTTTTCTCTATGCAAAAGGACAGAGATCGTCGCGTGTTTTTCTCTTGGTAATTTCCACGGTGCGATTTCGTCTTTATCAAGCGATACGTTTCGTTTGTTCCAATAATAATTATTCATTTTTTTCACCTCCATTGCCTTCATTCGGCTAAAAATTTTAACGCATAAAAAAATCGACCTTTGTTGTAAAGGTCGATTTACGCGTTTTCTACTATTAAGCCACGAGAACGCCGAAAATATTACAAAAGTCTAAAATTATTTTTTGTAATACTTATAAAAATTTGTCAGCCGTTTGTTGCGCCAATTTGCGACGAACGGATAAAGTCTTTCGGTTAAAAATTCATACGGCGTAATGTGCAGCCGATTAGTTATTTTTTCAAGAGTATAATATAAGCCGCTATAAAATTTACCACTCGACTTAAAACCTGCCGCTTGCCTTAATTTGCTTTCGTTTGTCAGCCTGGCGAATACTGCGCCGACAATTTCGGGTTTATCTTTGTAGTATTCGTTATAATGGTTGCGCTCGCTTTCGGTAGCCGAATCGAGATATTTTTCAATATCCGGAAGCATCGTTTCGTTGTCAAAAAGATAGTATTTAAGAGTATAACGGCACAATTCACCTACGCTGTAAAAACTATATAGAAACGGCAATAAATCCTGCCATATAGAGCGAATAACAAGCTCTGTTTCTACGTCGAGATAATCCGGGAGTTCGCCTTTATCCATAAACGATTCCCAATAATATGAAACAATTTCGTCGGGAGTTGCATTTTTAATAAAAGAGTTTTCTATTTTAGAGTTTATCCGTTTAATTGCGGAAAAAACGTAGCCTTGCGTTACGCCCGTTTTTTCAGCAATTTCCGCCTGCGTGTATCCGTTTCGCTATAAGGTTATTATGGATTGTTCTTTTTCATTCAATGCCGCATTACGTAGATTGTTTTCGTCTGCGGTTTGTTCCAAAATCTCTTCTAACGTAGCGTCGTCGGATATGCGTTTTTGCTGTTGTTTGACGGAAAGCCTATCTTCATTCGCGCTCGGCATTGTAGATGAATGACGGGTAAATTTATGAGTGTTATTATATTCGAGCCTGTCAAGTTCAAGCAATGCTTCCCATTCACTTTCGGAAACTTCGGTAACGATATAATAATTATCTCCGTATTGTTCATCGGCTTCTTCTTTAAGCAAGCACGGATAATAATACTTATATTTTCCTGCCAATTTAGCGGGAATCTTCTTTTTATTAAAATGGTACGCTAATTTATCCATAGCACTATTCTACAATATTAAATATGACAGGTTTAGTCAGTATTTATATTTTTATATTTCGCAAAATTAGCAAATTTTTAAATTTGCGAAACAAGCCATCTCGCTATATCTATTATTCTGAT
>JAJWOJ010000263.1 GCA_021635425.1 Clostridiales bacterium
GATAACAGATAAAGTAATGAAAAGATACATATAATTCTTACCGATTACGGGAAGATTCGCAACGGTTATTTCCTTAAGAGACATAGAACCGCTCGGATTCCATTTACTTATCGCAAACTGGACGAATGCTACCGCAACATAATTCATCATGAGGGTGAACAATGATTCGTTTGTTTTGAAAAACGCTTTAAAAATTGCAGGAATAACCGCCCATATTGCTCCGACCAAAATACTGGTAATAAACATCAGAATGTTAACAGACCAATCTGGCATCTTTCCGCCCAAATAAAACATGCAGGCAACCGTTGCCAAAGCACCCATAAGAATCTGCCCGTTTCCTCCGAGGTTCCAGAATTTCATTTTGAAAGCGGGAATCAACGCAAGCCCTACGCCGAGAAGAAGCATCGTGTCTCTTATGAAAATCCACGTTTTTCTTTTTGTTCCAAATGCACCTTTGAACATACCAGCATACACGCTGAACGGATTAAGTTTAAAAACAATTGCAAAAATTATTCCACAAATGATAAAACCAAGCAGAATTGCCGATGCGTAAATTATCGCCTTTTTCCATACAGGGCATGCAGGGCGTTTCGATACGTGAAATAACTGCTCGTGTGTTGTTTCCGTTTTATTATTCATTTACATCCGCCTCCTGTTCTTCCTGAGCTTTTTCCCATTGTTCTTCGGTTAAGTTGCTATCTTTCGCAATACCGTAATTTTTGTCTTTTTTCTTTTCCGTTAAATCGAGCGACCCTGTCATCATAAGACCGAGTTCCTCTTTTGTCGTCTTATCGGCATGGACGATACCCATGTTTTTGCCGTGGCATAAAACCATGATTTTATCGCACAACGCAAGCATAACGTCAAGGTCTTCGCCGATGAAAAGAATACCAACGCCTTTTGCCTTCTGCTCGTTAAGAATATTATATATTGCGTAAGAAGAATTTATATCGAGACCTCTTACGGGATATGCGGTTATAATTACGTTAGGGCTTGTTTCGATTTCTCTGCCGACAAGAACCTTCTGAACGTTACCGCCCGACAGTCTTCTGACAGGCGTTTCCGTAGACGGCGTAACTATCCCGAGTTCGTTTATAATGGAACGTGCTTTTTCTCTGGCGATCTTTCTGTCGACAAACGGTCCTTTTGTATCCGAATAGGTCTTTAACATAACGTTATCCGTTATCGAGAAAGACGGAGCCAACCCCATTCCGAGTCTGTCCTCGGGGATAAAGCTCATAGACACGCCTTTTTTGATAATTTCCTTTGCGGGAAGCCCTACAATGCTTTCACCTTTATGCATTATCGCGCCTTTAAGCGGGCGAAGACCCGCTATCGCTTCACAAAGTTCCTTTTGTCCGCAACCTGCAACGCCTGCAACGCCGAGAATTTCTCCGCCTCTTATATAGAAGCTCACATCGTCAATTGCCTTGCTTCCGTCATCGGAATTTATTTCGAGATTACGAATTTCCAGAAGGGGTTTCTGAATTTCCGTTTTTACTCTGTCTATTTTAAGTTCGACCTTTTTACCTACCATCATCTCGGTAAGCTGTTGTTCGGTCGTTTCTTTCGTATTTACGGTTGTAATATATTCGCCTTTTCGAAGAACAGCTACCCTGTCTGAAATAGCCATAACTTCATTTAATTTATGCGTTATGATAAGAATAGATTTTCCGTCTGCCCTCATCGCTCTTACAACGTTGAAAAGCTTATCGATTTCCTGCGGCGTTAAAACTGCCGTAGGCTCGTCAAGAATAAGTAAATCCGCCCCGCGATACAAAACTTTAATAATCTCTACGGTCTGTTTCTCCGAAACTGACATGTTGTATACCTTTTTGTCGGGTTCGAGTTCAAAACCGTATTTCATGGCAATATCATATGCCTTCGAGCTTATTTCTTTCATCTTATATTTTTCGTCGTTAAGCCCGAGAACGATATTCTGTGCGGCGGTAAAAATATCTACCAGCTTGAAATGCTGGTGAACCATTCCGATTTTATATTTAAACGCGTCCTGCGGCGAACGGATATTCGCTTCTTTTCCGTTAACGAAAATAGAACCTTCGTCGGGATAATAAATACCCGCAATCATGTTCATAAGCGTTGTTTTTCCGCTTCCGTTTTCGCCTAAAATCGCTAAAACCTCTCCCCTGTTTACGGTAATATTAACATTTTTATTTGCAACAACGCTTCCGAAATATTTCGAAACGTTTTTCACTTCGAGAATGGGAGTATTTTCCACTTTTTACCTCCGTAAAATCACGATAAGGCGGAGTTAAAAAGCTCCGCCTTTCGTATTGTTTTGAATTATAATCAGAATTTGCTGTTGAGAAGCGTGATTCCATCGATCTGAATATCGAAGTAAGGAGCAGAACGGAATTCGCTTTCTGCGAAGTAAGTAACTCCGTTTTCAGTTTTAACAACCTGAGTGTCTGCAGTGTAAGCCGCATCGGTGTTAACGTCTGCCATATATCCGGTAAGGTGACCTTCTGTATCGACTGTTGCGTTGACGTTAAGTTTTTCGCCTACGGTTACCGTGAAGTTTCTTACGTCGAAGACTTTAAGTTCACCGCTCTTAAGTTTTGCAACAACACTTGCAATTGCATCGTCGGTTCCTGCAGCGGGAGCCTTTTTGCCGAGTTCGGTATAGCAAACAGAACCCGTAGATCTCGTATCGCCAAGTCCGCCTACCCAATCGTAAGCTATGGATGTTTTATTAGCAACGGCGTCGATGCAATATTCGAAGTAAGGCTGCCAGTTAATTCTGGAAGAAACAACGAATGTGTTGGGGCAAGCGTTTTCGGTGCTTCCGTTGTAGGAAATGTTAGGAACGCCTGCAGTTTCGCAAGCATTGGGAGCTCCCATGGAGTCTGCATGCTGAGAAATAACTACACAACCTTCGTTGATAAGAGTTTCGGCAGCTAATCTTTCAGCAGTTTCGTCATACCACGAACCAGTGAACTGAACTTTCATTGTAACTTCGGGAACAACGCTCTTAACGCCGAGATACCAGGAAGTATATCCAGAAATAACTTCTGCGTAAGTGAATGCGCCGACATAACCGATGATAGGCTGAACGGAAGAATCTTTTTCCATCATATCCTTAAGTTTTAATCCCGCAGCAACGCCTGCAATATATCTTCCTTCATATATGGAAGCGAAAGCATTGTGGAAGTTTGTCTGATTTTCGGTGTGAGCCGTAGTACCGGTTGCATGGCTGAACTGAACGTTGGGAAGTTCTTTCGCAGCTTTAAGAAGGAAAGACTCATGACCGAACGAATCGGCGAATATGAAGTTGCATCCTTCGTCTGCAAGCTGCGTTGCCGCATCGTAGCACTCGTTACCTTCGGGAATACCCGATTTAATGGTATAATCGATACCCTTTGCTTCACAAGCGGCTTTGAACGCGTCGATAAAGTTTTTATCGTAAGTCGAGTTTTCATCATGCAAAGTGATGAGTCCGGCCTTGACGGTGCCTTTGTCCGAAGACTGATCGTTTCCGCAGGAAACGCATGCAACGATTGCAAGTGCAAGAGCCATTACAATTGTTAAAAGTTTTTTCATTTACAATGATCTCCTTTTTTCGCATTATTTGCGATTTTTTATGTAAAT
>JAJWOJ010000264.1 GCA_021635425.1 Clostridiales bacterium
ATATAATTATGACCAAATTCAAAATCTCTTATATATCCGATTGTATTTTCGTTTTTATTCTCTCGTTTATGCTTTTTTACGCGCCCGTATCCTTTTTCGCGAAAAGGAAAATCGCAAGCGCGATAATTGCGTTTTTCGCTGCGGTAATCTGCCTCACTGCGTATATTTTCATTTCGAAAAAGAAACACGGCGAACTTGCCGTTAAGAAAAGCGAAGAGGAAGCTTATATCGATTGCAGAAACTTTTTTCTGCTTTCAAACGACAAGACGATTGAAAATTTAGTCGTTAAAGCGTTTAAAAAGCTCAAAAATCAGGCTGTTTTATCGAAAAACGGAATAATTCTCCCCGACGGCAACCGTGTATTTTATAAATTCTCGGCAAGACCCGTCGGCGCGGACGAAATTATAACCGCCTATAAAAACGTGCCGAAAGGCTCGTCTGTAATTTTCGTTGCCATAGCTTTCGGGCAGGACGCGTTCGATTTTGTCAAAAATCTCGGAATGAGAATAAAACTTATCGACTTCCCGCAATTTTATATTCTTCTTAAAGAAAACGGCTGTTTGCCGCCTGAAAGCGACAAAAAAAACGAGACGCCGAAATTAAGCGTGAAAACAAAACTTAAATACGTTTTTCTTTCTGCTTTCGATAAAAAAAAGGCTAAAACCTTTGCTTTTTACGGAGTTTTGACTCTGCTTTTGAGCCGTTTCGTCGCGTTCACGATTTATTACACGACTATTGGCTGTCTGTTTTTAGTATACGCCGTAGCTATAAAATTTCTCGCGAAAACGCCGAAAAACGACATCGTTTAACTATGCCGGTCAAGAATAATACGAACCCCGCCAAAACGCCGATTAAAACTCAATATGCTTGACGTTTTCTTTCATGCTGTAACGATAAAGAACGACTTTATGCCCGATTATGCAGACGATTTCCGCGTTAAGGCTGTCCGCAAGTTCTTCGGCGATATCCGAAATATCGTCCTCGGCGTTATTTAAAACGGTAACTTTGATGAGTTCTCTCTTATCGAGCGCGGCAGATAACCCCGCGATCATGTTTTCGCTTATTCCGCCCTTTCCTACCTGCCCAATCGGCTCTTCCGTCTGCGCGAGCGATCTTAATTTACTTCTTTGTTTTGTCGTAAACATATTTTTCTCCTCTCTTTACAACTCTTTTAATCAATATAGTCGAATGCTACGTCGCCGATGAATACCGTGTCGCCGTCCTTCGCGCCTTTCTTTCGGAGCGCATCGATAACGCCATATCTGCGTAAGGTTTTCTGCATGTATGCGATAGAATCCATATCGTCTAAAACGACGTTTCTCTCGAGGAGCTTCAAAATGGGTCCGTCTACGATATATGCGTTGTCCTCTTCGTCGTAAGTTACGGTAAACTTTCTCGGGTCGGCTTTTTCGTAACTGAATTCCTCGTGTTCGATAGGCTTCGGCGCGGGGAGTTCGGCTAAAATTTCCACAAGGCGTTTTATAACCTCTTTAAGTCCCTCGCCCGTAACCGCGGAAACAAGGAACACTTCTTTTCTGTAATTAAGCTTTCTTTTGAACGCTTTGATATTTTCTTCCGCGCCGTAAACGTCGCATTTGTTTAAAACGACGATCTGCGGGCGTTTTGCAAGTTCTTTACTGTATTTTCTCAGTTCTACGTTGATTTTTTTGTAATCTTCGTAAGGATCTCTGCCTTCCATGCCCGAAATATCAACGACGTGAACGAGAACGCGCGTTCTTTCGATGTGGCGCAAAAATTCCGTTCCGAGACCCGTCCCTTCGGACGCGCCCTCGATAAGCCCGGGGATATCGGCGCAGACGAAATTGTCGTCGTAATATTTAACCACGCCGAGGTTTGGCGAAAGGGTCGTGAAATGGTAGTTGGCGATTTTAGGTTTTGCAGCCGAAATCTTGGATAATATCGTGGATTTTCCGACGTTCGGGAAACCTATAAGCCCCACGTCCGCAATGGTTTTAAGCTCGAGAATGATTTTTTTCATCTCGGTTTTTTCGCCCGTCTGCGAAAAATGCGGAGCGCGCCTTCTCGACGTGCAGAAATGCACGTTGCCTTTGCCGCCGTTTCCGCCTTCCACAATGAGGTGCTTCTGCCCCTCGTAATAAATATCGCAGATGATTTTGCCCGTCTCTCTGTCTTTGGCTACCGTCCCGAGCGGAACGCCTATATAGATATCCTCGCCGTTTTTGCCGTGGCAATTGTTTGGTTCGCCCTTGCCGCCGTTTTCCGCGACGAATTTTCTTTTATACATAAAGTCGATAAGGCTGCTTTTGTGGCGGTCGCCCACAAGATATATGCTTCCGCCTTTGCCGCCGTCTCCGCCGTCGGGTCCGCCGTTGGAAACCCCTTTATACCTCAAAAATGAGGTCATTCCGTCTCCGCCGTCGCCCGCTTTTAAAAACAAACTCTCTTTATCTACAAACGTTTTATCCATTTTTTACCTCGTTTTTCTGCGGCTTTTTTAATTCGCCGCGCCGCGCGGCTTCGCAAATATCGTTAATCGGGCAGATTCCGCACTCGGGCGATCTCGCCTTGCAGGTCTGCCTGCCGTGATAGATAAGCGCGTGGTGCATTCTGCTCCATAGCCTTTTCGGAATGATTTTCATCAGTTTTTTTTCGGTGTCGAGCGGGTTTTTGCCTTTTGCAAGCCCTATCCTCGCCGAAACCCTGAAAACGTGAGTATCCACGGCTATCGCGTCCTTATTAAAAGCCACGCTCCCCACGACGTTTGCGGTTTTTCGCCCCACCCCGTCGAGCTTCTGAAGCTCGGAAATTTCTTCGGGAACTTGTCCGCCGTAATTTTCGACGATCGAGCGCGAAGCGGCTATTATATGCTCTGCCTTAGAATGATACAATCCGCATGAAAAAATGTACTTTTCAAGCTCTTTTTCGCCTAAATTTATCATTTTTTCGGGAGTATCTGCAACCGCGAACAGCTTTTCCGTGACCCTGTTCACCCTTTCATCCGTACACTGCGCGGACAGAATGACGGCTACGAGAAGCTCATACGGCGTATTGAATTTTAACGCGGGTTTTGAGTTCGGATAGGCTTCTATCAGCCTTTCGCAAACGAGTTCCGCAGTCTTTTTCGTCATCGTAAACCTTAAAGCGGCAAGCGAAAATCGCTTGCCGCATATATTGTAGCATAAAAAAGTATTTTTTTCAATCGATTTAAGAGGTTTTGGGGATAAACTTTTGTTGTTTTACCGTTATTAAACGCTCCGAACGCGTTTATACCCGTCTCACGCTCGTTCTTCCGCCGTTTACAGACACAACATAAAAGCCCGCAAACGACGTAAGCATCAGTTTCTGAACTACTTCTTTTGCATAATTAAGATAGAATTGCGGAAAACGTGCCGATATTCCGCACCCGACGTGAGCTTCCGCGGGAGTGTTTACCGCCCTCGAATCTATCCCGCGCGATTGCATGTATTCGACAAATTCCATAACCTGCGTTCTCGAACGGAACACCGCTAAACAAAACGCCATATGTTTTCTCCTGTGTTGGTATTTTATATAATCTCGTTTAATATATATTTAGTATAAATATCGGTACATATG
>JAJWOJ010000265.1 GCA_021635425.1 Clostridiales bacterium
TTCAAATATTAATATTCTTGATTTTGCAAAATATTTATCAGAAAAAAACATGCCTCTGACAAGCATTTTCCATGCGGTCGGCGGTGTGTTTTTACTAATTGTATAAAACTATATTTAGTGAATAAAAAATGTATAAATACAATATCTTGTGGTTATTTTTTCCAAAAAAGCAAAATTGTTGCATGTGCAACATATAAAGAGGCGCGTAATATGATATACTCTGTAGGCTTAGATTATGGCGCGTCGATTTGTATTGTTTTCGTCGGCGAACGGAAACGGGCGCGGTTTTCGCGGGGGATTCCAATCAAAAGTTAAGAGGTGAAAAAATGAAGATTATCAAAAGAAGCGGAATAGAAGAAGCGTTTGATCGCAGTAAAATCACTGCCGCGGTGACTAAGGCAAACGAGTCCGTGCCTATGGGGAAGAGGCTCGGCAAAAAGCAGATCGAAACGATAGGCGACAACGTAACGGCAATCGCGACGAAGAGAAAGCGTGCGCTTTCCGTAGAAGAGATTCAGGATATCGTCGAAAACGAGATAATGGATCTCAAAGCATTCGAGGTTGCAAGAAAATATATCACGTATCGTTATTCGCGTCAGCTCGTCAGAAAATCCAACACGACGGACGAGCAGATTTTAAGCCTTATCGAATGCAACAACGAAGAGGTCAAGCAGGAAAATTCCAACAAAAACCCGACCGTTAACAGCGTTCAGAGAGACTATATGGCGGGCGAAGTCAGCAAAGACATCACGAAGAGAATTCTTCTGCCTAAGGAAATAGTAGACGCGCACGAAGCGGGCATAATCCATTTTCACGACGCCGATTATTTCGCTCAGCATATGCATAATTGCGACCTTGTCAACCTCGAAGACATGCTTCAGAACGGCACGGTTATAAGCGGAACGCTCATCGAAAAACCGCACAGCTTTTCCACGGCATGCAACATCGCGACGCAGATTATCGCGCAGGTTGCTTCCAATCAGTACGGCGGGCAGTCTATCTCGCTCACGCATTTGGCTCCGTTTGTCGATATAAGCAGACAGAAGATAAGAAAACAGGTGACGGAAGAGCTTAAAGAACTCGGCATAGACGACGAGAGCAAAATAACCGAATTCACCGAAAAAAGGCTTCGCGACGAGGTGTCGAGAGGCATTCAGACCATACAGTATCAGGTCGTAACCCTTCTGACAACTAACGGACAGGCTCCTTTCATCACCGTTTTCATGTACCTCAACGAGGCGAGAAACGAGCGCGAAAAAGCCGATCTCGCGATGATAATCGAGGAGACTCTTTTGCAGAGAATGAAGGGCGTAAAGAACGAGTCGGGTGTGTACATTACCCCCGCTTTCCCCAAACTTATTTACGTTCTCGAACCCGATAACATCGAAGAAGGCACGAAGTATTGGCACCTTACCGTTTTAGCCGCAAAATGCACGGCAAAACGCATGGTTCCCGATTATATTTCCGAAAAGAAAATGCTCGAATACAAGGTCGATAAAAACGGCGAAGGGCATTGCTACACGTGCATGGGTTGCAGAAGTTTCTTAACGCCTTACGTCGACGAAAACGGCAAGCCCAAGTATTACGGCAGATTCAATCAGGGGGTAGTAACGATAAACCTTGTGGACGTGGCTCTTTCTTCGGGCGGCGACGAGCAGAAGTTCTGGGAAATATTCGATAATCGTCTGGAATTGTGCTATCGCGCGCTTATGTGCCGTCATAATCGTCTTAAAGGCACTTTGTCGGACGCCGCGCCCATTTTGTGGCAGTACGGCGCGCTTGCAAGGCTTAAAAAAGGCGAAAAGATAGATAAGCTCCTATACGGCGGCTATTCCACCATTTCGCTCGGCTATGCGGGGCTTTACGAATGCGTAAGATATATGACGGGCAAATCTCATACCGACGAGGAAGCAAAACCGTTCGCCCTTCACGTAATGCAGTATATGAACGACAAGTGCAAGGAGTGGAAAGCAAAGGAAAATATCGATTTTTCGCTTTACGGCACGCCGCTTGAAAGCACCACGTATAAATTTGCGAAGTGCTTGCAGAAGAGATTCGGAATCATCCCCGGCGTTACCGATAAGAGTTATATAACCAACAGTTATCACGTTCACGTTTCCGAAAAGATAGACGCGTTCACGAAGCTTAAATTCGAAAGCGAGTTCCAGCAGCTTTCTCCCGGCGGCGCGATAAGCTACGTCGAAGTTCCCAACATGCAGAACAATATCGAAGCCGTTCTCGCGCTCATGAAGTATATTTACGAAAACATCATGTATGCCGAGCTTAACACCAAGAGCGATTATTGTCAGGTCTGCGGTTACGACGGAGAAATTCAGATCGTCACCGACGACGACGGGAAACTCGTGTGGGAATGCCCTAACTGCCATAACCGCGATCAGTCCAAAATGAACGTCGCAAGGCGTACTTGCGGATATATCGGTACGCAGTTCTGGAATCAGGGCAGAACGCAGGAAATAAAAGACAGAGTTTTGCACCTTTAAGAATCGAGAGAATTTTTCGCCCCGTAAAATTTATAAAATTAAGCGGCGCGGATTATTAAAATACAAACAGCGGGAGGGCTTGCCGAAAGCTTGCGCCTCCCGATTTTTAAAATTTAAGAAAATGAATTACGGCGAAATAAAATTTTATGACATTGCGAACGGCACAGGCGTGAGAACGTCGCTTTTCGTTTCGGGTTGCAGAAATCGTTGCGAGGACTGTTTTAACCGCGAAACGTGGGCGTTCGATTTCGGCAAGCCTTACACCCGCGAAACGGAAGACGAAATCATCGAAAGTTTAAAGCCCGATTATATAGCGGGGCTTTCCGTTCTCGGCGGCGAGCCGTTTGAAAAAGAAAATCAACCCGAGGTTTTAAAACTGATAAGACGTGTGAAAAAGGAATTTCCGAAAAAATCGGTCTGGATATATTCGGGCTTTACGTTAGAGGAAATTCTTCATGGTTCGAGGGCTTCGGGAGAAACCGCAAACGAGATTTTAAAGAGTGCCGACGTCCTTGTGGACGGGCGTTTCGACAAGACGAAAAAGAACATAACGCTTAAGTTCAGAGGGTCGGAAAATCAGCGGATAATCGACTTAGAGCCTACCTTATTGCAAAAAAGAGTCGTTCTGAAAGACATATAAAAGGAGCTTTACAACATGAACATTAAGGTTAAAAAACTTAAACCCGACGCAACCGTTCCTTCGATGGGAAGCAAGTTCGCCGCGGGCGCGGATTTATATTCGGCGGAAGACGCGGACGTCGTTATCGAGCCGAGCGAAACGAAATTCATCGGCACAGGGCTTGCCATGGAAATCCCCGAAGGATATGTCGGGCTTGTGTACGCGAGAAGCGGTCTCGCATGCAAAAGAGGGCTTGCGCCCGCAAACAAAGTGGGCGTTGTTGACAGCGATTATCGCGGCGAAATCAAAGTCGCGTTGCACAATCACGGAAAGGAAGCGCAAACGGTCGAAAAGGGCGAAAGAATCGCTCAGATGGTTATCGCGCCGTATCTTTCGGTAAACTACGAAGAGGCGGACGAGCTTTCGGAAACCGAACGCGGCGAAGGCGG
>JAJWOJ010000266.1 GCA_021635425.1 Clostridiales bacterium
ATAATATACATCGGTATAAGTTTTGTTTATATGTCATATAAAAAAGACTTGCCCCGGATTCATAAAAATCCGTCGGCAAGTCTTTAAAAAAAACCGATTATTTATTTTTTATAGACGATTTTTCCGTTTACAAGCGTATACAAAACTTCGAAATCGGAGTTCAAAACGGTGAGATCGGCGCGCTTGCCGACTTCTATCGTTCCTCTTTCGTTTAAAACGCCGATATTTTTTGCAGGGTTATAAGTTGCGAAGTCTATCGCGTCGGTGAACGGCACGCCCGCTTTCTCGACAAGGTTTTTAACGGCGACGTTCATTTTAAGAACGCTTCCCGCCAAAGTTCCGTCCGCAAGACGAGCTTCGCCGTTATTGACGAAAACCTCCTGTCCGCCGAGTTCGGATTTTCCGTCCGGCATGCCCTTAGCCCTCATCGCGTCGGTTATGAGCGTGTATTTATCGTGAGGCTTGTTTTTAATGACAAGCTTTATCGCAGGTACGCTCACGTGAATGGTGTCGCAAATCATTTCGCAGTTAAGCTCGTCTAAAAGCATTGCCGCGCCGACAACGCCCGCTTCCCTGTGATGAAGCCCCGTCTGTGCGTTATACGTGTGCGTAACGTTCGTAGCTCCCGCCGCGACGGCATTTACGACGTCGGCATACTTTCCGCCCGTATGACCGACCGACGCGACAACGCCTATATTGCTAAGGTGTTTAACAAGCCCGAGTCCGCCTTCGACTTCGGGGGCGAGAGTTACGATTTTTATCGAATTGCCGCTCGCTTCGTTGTACTTATCAAAAAGTTCCGCATCGGGCGTCGCAACGTATTCCAAAGGCTGCGCTCCGACATGCTTGGGAGAAATAAACGGACCTTCAAGATGAACGCCGAGAACTTCCGCGCCTTTATACTCGCCATTTTCTCTCACTTTTTTAACCGCCTTAAGAGCGTTTGTTATATTTTCGGGGCTTTGAGTCATGGTCGTTGCCAAAAAGCCCGTCGTCCCCTCTCTTGCAATGAATTCCGAAATAGTCTGAAGCGCTTCAACCGTTCCGTCCATCGCGTCCGCTCCGCCCGCGCCGTGGATATGCTCGTCGATAAACCCGGGGACGACAATACCGTCCGTTTCGAAAATCGGTTCGATACTTTCTCCGTTGCCGATATAGGCAATTCTGCCGTTTTCGATTCCGATATTCGTTTTGACTATTCCTACGTTTTTAATATAAACTTTTACGTTTTTTAATCCTTTCATATCCGCGCTCCGAAAATTATCCGATAAGTTCCGCCGCCGCCTCGTCGCAGACAAGGGTGCAATCGGGGTGAAGCTGTAAAATGCTTGCGGGTACGTTTTCGGTAACTTCGCCTTTAACGAGTCCGTAAACGGCTTTCGCCTTGTTTGCTCCGTTTGCGAGAATAAGGATTTTCTTCGCGTTCATGATGTTTTTAAGCCCCATGGTGAATGCCTGACGAGGAACTTCGTCGATACTTTTGAACAATCTCGAATTATCCTTTATGGTGCTTTCCGTCAAATCGACGATATGAGTAACGCTGCCGAAAGGAGTTCCGGGTTCGTTGAATGCGATATGCCCGTTGGAACCGATGCCCAGAACCTGAATGTCCTGCTGCATTTTTCCGAGAAGGGCGTTATATCTGTCGCATTCCGCCTGTCTGTCCGCCGCCTTACCGTTTTCTATGTTGGTGTTTTTAAGATCGATATCTATATGATTGAAAAGATTGTCTCTCATAAAATACACGTAGCTCTGATCGCTCGTTACGTCAAGCCCTGCGTATTCGTCAAGGTTTACCGTTTTTATGTTTTTATAACTCGTTCCGTTTTCGTTATGATCTTTAATCATGTTTTTGTAAAGACCGATGGGCGTCGATCCCGTTGCAAGCCCTAAAACCGCATCGGGTTTGTTCTTTACTACGTCTGCCATAATCTCAAACGCTTTACTGCTCATTTCTTCATAATTTTTAGTTATAATTACTTTCATGTTCTGTCCTCCTGAATATTTAATATTTTTTAATATTTTTTCGGGAGGAGCTTATGCCCCTCCCCTATGCCAGTCAAGAATAATACGAACCCCGCCAAAACGCCGATAACACATTCACTTGCGGCTGTTTTATTTTCTTGTTGCCGCGAGTGACGCCGCAGCAATGCTCTGCCCCACTCTTCTGTTCTTTTCGTCGGGCATTTCGAGCCTGAATTTAAGCTCGGGGTATTCTTCGGCGAGAATCTTGTTCGCTCTTTCCATAATTATATTGCCGCCCTCGCCGCTCGTAACTCTGCCGAGCAAGAGAACGTGTTTGATATCGTAGAACATTGCGTAATAAGGCATGGTATGCCCGAGATACGTTCCGATGTCTTCATAAATCATTTTTGCGAGAGGATCTCCGTCCTCCATCATCTTCTGAACGACTTTAAGCTTTTCCGCGGGGCTTAACTTTTCATCGAAATGATAACCTCCCATTTCGGCAAGCTTGATTACGCTGTCCTGAGAGAAATACTTAACGCCGCAACCGTAATCGCCGCTCCATTCGTCAACCATGGAATCCTTATTATAGTCTACGGGAACGAATGCAAGCTCGGAAAGCCAGCCGTTAAGCCCGCCGTTTTTATTGATATAACCCACG
The DNA here is from genome assembly GCA_021635425.1 of Clostridiales bacterium. GTDB lineage: Bacteria > Bacillota > Clostridia > Christensenellales > Borkfalkiaceae > UBA10281. The sequence continues at coordinate 2,627 of JAJWOJ010000266.1, forward strand.
GCTTCGCTTGTACCCATAGCTATACCTAAAACGCTGTCGTCGTTTAAATCGATTGCGCCCGCGAGAGCCGTAACGTCGCCGTCGTTCGCAACTTCCAGAGGAATGTCTTTGCCGATTTCTTTGGCAACGTCTATATACATCGTTTTAACTTTCTTCTCAAAATCCTCGTCGTTGACTTTTAGGAAAAGCGAAGCTACCATGATTTTATTGTTTACGTAAACGCCCGCAGACGATACGCCGATAGCGTCTACCCTCGGCATTTTGGAAGCCGCCGTTTTAAACGCCGTGAGAATTTCGTTATAATGATAATCGGGATCGGGATTGATTTTCGGGAACCATACGACCTCTTCGCTGTATACAACCTTTCCGTCGATAACCGCGCTCACCTTTCTGTCGCTTCCGCCCGCGTCGAAACCGATTCTGCATCCGTCGAGATGTCCGCCTACGGAAAGCGAACATTTCTTTTCTGCGGGGAAGGTCTTGTCGTCGCACAAAACAACTTCGAAAGGCTTTTCGTACACTCTTTCCATAAAGCCTTTATCGAATGCTCTGATTCCTTCTTTCGTATAAGCGGCTTTTATAAACTTATAAACGTTTTCGTCGCCCGCGATATAAATCTTATATCCGCCGACAAGCCACAAAATGGTTTTAACGATTCTTTCCGCCATGCGGTTATTTTCGTCCGTTTTCTCCTTATCGGCAAAAATTTTGTATTCGTATATATAATTATACCCGTCGTTTCTCTCGACGCATATTTTAAGAGTTTTGTTTGCGCTATTTTCAACTTCCGCCGAGTAGTTTTTAAATTCGGCATACATCGGTCTGAAACCTTTGTCTAAAACAGGAACGTATTTCATAGATTACTCCTTAACGTATCTTTAGCCGCAAGCGATTGCGTTTGAACTCGTTCACTTATGACTAATTATATTATACACCATATAAA
>JAJWOJ010000267.1 GCA_021635425.1 Clostridiales bacterium
CAGGCTAACATCCGTAATCCGAGGGCGACCAAATAAGTCCGAAATCGGCTAAAAAGCACTATATTTTACAATAAAACGTCAGGAAGGCAATCGTTCTTGCAAAAGAGCGGTTGCCTTTTTTCTTACTTTTTTCTCGATTTGAAACGAAAAAAACCTGAAAAGGGCGGGTGGTTCCTGCTTTTTTATACGCAGCAATAGGTACTGCCGTATCATAAAGGGGCAAGAAAAAGGAGATTTTTATGGTAAATTATAGGCTAATTATCAAAAGTTAAAGAAAGAAAAGGAAGAGTGGCTTAAATCACTACACCTTGACGAAAACAGGATTAACGATAGAACACACAAGCATTAAAAACCATTGAATACATAAATACCGGTTATAAAAATGGGTTAGTCCGTGCTAACTGCTTGCTTTTTATATCGTTTTGCTGTATAATATATAAAAACGCTATTGGGGCGCTTGGGAAGGAAAAGGCAAAATGCGACAACTTGCACGATTACGAGATGAACGTCGCGCCGTATTCCGAAAACGAACCTATTTATTACGAATTCACGGCTTGTCCCGCTGCGGAGTTTGCGAAACAATTCGGGCTTACGGAAATCATGCCCGCGCTCTGCAATGTGGACTTCAAGTCTATGGAGCTTATCCGAGCAAAACTTATCCGCACAGGCACTTGCGTGGACGGGAATAAATGCGATTATACGATTTGCGGCGATAAGGATGAATATGTTTTCGCTCATCCAGAATACGTAGACGAAAAGGGGTTTATGAGAAACAGATAATTTTCGGAGGTTTGCCAGCCAAGAACAATCCGAACCCCGGTCTTGCGTCGTGTTTTCATGTTAATACATTGTTCCGCAAGTGTCATATACGAGTGTATTATGCCGCTTGCGCGCCGCGTCTTAACCTAAAAACACGCCGCAAGACCGAGGTTCGTATTATTCTTGGCTGGCATCAGTGCGGATTTAGCCGTAACTTTTCTGTCCGAAACAAAAATTCCCGTCGGTCATGCTTTTTTCGACGGCGGGCAGTTTGCGAAAATAGGTAAATTCGCGCGCCGTATAATGACTCCGTTTTTGTATTTCGCGATAAGAAGTCTGTATAAAAAGAACGGCGAAAATCTCGGCAAAATCATGTGGTGCGACGACGATGCGATAAAACCGTATTTCGTTGCGGCGGGCAAGGCTTTGAAGTATGGAAATATCCGTCGGCAAATGGCAGACAGTCTTGAAAACAAGCCGTTTCCGCCGCTTAGCGAGAATTTACAGAAGCACACGTTTTTCGAGTTCGGAAGCATAGAAGAGCATTATAAATATCGCGAAGACGTTAAAAAGTCGTATCCGTATGCGAATTATCCCGTTTTTGAAGGGCATAATCATATGCAATATCAGATAAAGAACCCGAAAGGTTTTGCCGGAATGCTTGTTTCGGTTATAGATAAAAACGAAATTCCGAAATTACCTTTTTTGAAGGAGGATTGAACAATGAAATACCATATAGAGAAGAATACGGTGCAGGAAACGCTGGTAATTCCGCTTTACGGAAGAAAAATATGCACGGAACTTTATCCGAATTTATATCGCGACGAAACCGCGCAAAAGCTCATGGAGAGAATCGATTACGATTTTTCGGCTTTGGAAAAACAAGCAAAAAAAACTATGTACCGTTTCGGCTTTTTAGAGGTCGCGGTGAGACAGAGTGATCTTGCTTGCGAGATAACAGATTACTTAAAATCGCACCCGAATGCCGCTGTTGTAAATCTCGGTTGCGGGTTAGACGGTATGGGAAGAAAGTGCGATAACGGAACATGCAAGATATATAACCTCGATTTTCCCGACGTAATAAAAATGCGTAACGAACTTCTGCCCGCAGGCGAGCGTGAAGAAAACGTCGCATGCGACCTTAACGACATGTCGTGGTTTAAAAAAATCGACGGTTCAAACGGCGCGGTTTTCTTTGCTTCGGGCGTGTTTTACTACTTTTTGACGGAGCAGGTGAAAGATCTTGTCCGCAAAATGGCGGAAGCGTTTCCGAACGGAAAACTTGTATTCGATGCGGCAAACAAAAAAGCGGGAAAACTTCTTCGCAAAACATGGCTTAAGATCGTAAAAATCAAAGACGTAGGCGCGTTTTTCGACGTGTCGAACGCCGCAAAAGAATTAACGCCCTGGAGCGATAAAATAAGCGTTTCGAGCCGTGGTTATATGCTTGGTTATAACAATTTGAAAGATCCGTCCATAAGCGGCTTTTTCAGATTTATGGCAAAGCTCGGCGACGGATTTATGAAAATGCAGATTGTGAGAATAGATTTCGGAGGAGCGCAATGAAACATATTCATTTCGACGTTAAAACGGGTGGGTTTTACGGTGCGTATTGGAAAAATAAAAAAGAGACGAATTGCGCGATAATTGCCATGCTCGGCGACGATCCCGAGGATTATATGGCGAAATCCTGCGTAAAATGGCTCATGGGGAAAGGCGTAAACGTACTTACTATGTCGCCCGCAAAAAAGAATTACAGCCATCATAATTATCCGCTTGAAAGAATCGAGAAGGCTATAAATTGGCTTAAAAAAAGCGGGAACGACAAAATCGGCATAGCGGGCGCGTCGACTACGGGTACGCTTGCGCTGACCGCCGCGTCGTATTTTCCTGATATTACGCTTACAATCGCAATGACGCCGAGCGATTTTATATGGCAAGGCTTTGAACAAGGCAAGAAAGACGGTTGCGGCGAGTGGCCTGTCGAGGGCGAATCGTTGTTTACATATCGCGGAAAGCCGTTGCCGTATATGCCGTTTTGTTACAAACATCCAAAGTATTGGCAAGTGATGCGCGAAGAAGCGAAAAGAACGGGCAATATGACTGCTTCTCGCAAGGTCTTCGACGATTCCGAAGCCGCGCATCCGATAACCGAAGACGAGTTTATAAAAATCGAAAACATAAAGGGCAAACTTTTGATGATTGCGGCAGAAGACGACAGCCTGTGGAATGCGGCAAAATACGTAAACCGTGCGGATAAGCGTCTGAGCAAAAAAACGCACGATTGCGAGGTTGAAGCTCTTGTATATAAGCACGGTACGCACTTTGTTTTCCCTGAAAGTCTTTTAAAAAAGATTTTCCCGATAGGTTCGGGGCTGCTTCTGAAAATGATGTTCAAAGCGGCGAAGGAATATCCCGAGGAGTGTAAACAAACGCGAATCGACATCGACAGAAAAATGGTTAAAACGATAGAGGAGTGGAAAAGAAGATGAAATACGGGTTTATGCAGAAGTTAATGTGGACGGGCTATAAAGGCACTTTCAAAAAACAACTTTCCGAAACTTTGCGAGAATCCGACCCGAAAGCCGTAATGAAAGCGGCGCATAAAAAGTACAAAGAAATTTTGTCGGACGTTGACGAATTTGAAAAGGGCGACCGTTTTATTATCAATATTTTAAGCTGCGCGATGCTTGCGTCCGTATTGCTGACGGTCAAAAACAAATATTCGGTCGAAGAAGTCCGCGTTTATTACCGCGGCGCGATGTGCGACAATTTCTTGACGAAAGCCGCATCGA
>JAJWOJ010000010.1 GCA_021635425.1 Clostridiales bacterium
ACATATAAGTTGTCGCTAAAAACGCGGTATAAGCAAAACACCATATACGCGGTTAAAATCTTTCATTGTTTCACTTAAAACTTAGTCGAGGAAAGTAAACAATACCCCTTCGCCGGCTTCCAGTGTTAATTCAACTTTTTCACCTGCAACAGAAAATTTCTGCGCTCGTTGGTAGATGTCATACCCATATCTATCAGAAAACGTTAAGATAATATTATCTTTTTCCGTAACAGAGTTATTCATGATATATAACGCCGTCCCGCCATAATAATCAAAGCAACCCACGATATAATGTTTCCCTTCAACCCCCGTCAATTCGCGGAAACTATTAAGGACGATATCGCCGTTGATACAATTTTCGGCGTCTTCCCCTCCGCGAATGATACCGAGGTTTTCCGCATTCATTAAGATATGGTCGACAGACTGTATTTGTGCGTTCGCTTTCTGCGCGTAATAATACCATTGATTGATATTTCCCATCGCGCCAATCATGCTGTTCCGGGTAAAATCACGACCTCCGTTCGGCGTTTTTGTAAACTGTTGCGGCTGAATAAAACAGAAATATTGAATGGATTTCGCGCCGTACGCTAAGCTCGTGTTCACGTTCCACAGCAATTCCGCCTCGTTCGGAAAAACCGGTTTCGTTTCAAATTCCGTTTCCTCATGCTGTCCGCCGGCAAGCGCAAACGCCCAGAAGGGCATATTATATTCTTTGGCTAACCTTCTTACGATTTCGAGGTTTTTGAAATAATCGGGATAATTGACGGAACCCGTATTCGCGCTCTCGATACAATAATAATCGTAACTCAAAAATTTAGTATTTACTTTTTCAAGATATTTGCGCAGATAGGTTTCGTAATCGATTTCGGCGTTTCCCGCGCCGGCATAATTTCCCCCGCGCAATCCGTACAAACTCGGCAACATATTCGTATATAAATATTTATTGTCAAACCCGAGTTTATCATATGTTTCATAGATTACGGCAAGATCGTCAAACTTCTCTGCAGTCGGCTCGTCCATTACGTGAACGCCGATCGCGCTTTCAAAAGAAGCATAATCGTATTCGTTCAGATATTCGCTCATGTTTTCAAGCAAAGCTTTACTCTTTTTATTGAATCTCGTATCGTAAACGAACGCGCCGATATGATATTTTTCGCATTTTTCAAGTAAGGTTAAATTCGCCTGTAAATTTGCGGGAACGGAACTCGGCGAGACCGTAAATACGTTTATCCCCGCGTCTTTTGCAAGTTTGAAATACCTGTCCTCAACGCCGCGATCTTCTCCGAGATAATCGGGAAGTTTCTGCCCGTTCAGAAAGTTTCCTTCCGTATCGTACGGAGCCCACCACGCACCGATCGGCATAACGTCTTTTCCGCCGATAATTTCAAAACTGAGCGTATTGCAGGGAACGGTTTTGTTTCTTTCCGGTATCGAATATTCCGTTTTCGACGTGATCTTTTCCATAGTATCCGTATTCGTTCCTCCCTTTTTGGAACATGCGCCGCAAAGTATAAGCACCGCGCACATCATCCATGATATTGTTTTCTTCATCTCGTTTTCTCCCGCTATTTTACCCCGTGAAACGGCAAATCTTCCCTATTCCACGAATCCTTATAGTCGTAATCCGTCGGAACAAACAAATCGCTGCTCTGATACGTGACCGCAACCTCGTTTCCATTGTAATCGAGATTTCCGACGCCGACGTAACCCAAAGCGAAATCGGCAAGTCTTTCGCCCGACGAGTAAGCCTGTATCTGAATTTTCCCGTTCGGGGTATTATTCTCAAGCGAAAACACAGCCACTTCAGAAAAACCGATCTCATCGGAATATTTCATTAACACTCTGACCTTTCCGTCTACGCAATACACTCTTATATTCAAGACCTGACCGTTTTCGTTCTGTGCGTTCAGGAGATCGTATTTCAAAGGAAGTCCGACAAAAGAAGATCCGTTTTTCGTCTTAAACGCCACCGCAAACACCCCGTCTTCTCTCTGCCCTATTTCAACGAGCAACGCGGGCGAACGGTCCGCAACGTCGCAGGATTTTGCGCCGAATGCGATCGCCACGGGCGCAGACATCTTTTCCTGCAACAGGTCGATATCCACCACGGCGTTGGAATAATCATATCGGGAAGATAAAAACGCTGCATTTACGTTTTTGAAAATAAGCTTGTTATCGGAAACGGTCGTTTCGCCGCTGTCCCCGATTGAACCGCCCGCAAAAAAGTCCATATTATACGTATTGTCGGAAAAATCTTCTGCGTACGTCATATTTTCGGGCGTTTCGTAGCGGTAACTCCCTATTACGGCAGATGAAATTTCCGCATCCGTATTTCCTTCCCCGCCAAGTTGTCCGAACCCGCAATAACCGTTTCCGGATACGAAATCGTTGCTCGCACAAGTCAATTCCGTTTTTTCGGCAGAATTGTTTTTGCCGACCTTTGCCCTGACGGAACCGTCGTTGAACACCGAGATCTCAGCGGAAAGCGTATCGCCTAACGTAGCGCCGGAAACCGGCGTTTCTTCTATGACAGTTTCGGCGATTTCTTTCTCTTTATAACAATCAAGCCCGCAATAGATATTTTCACCCGATACGGAAAAATAGAAGAGCGACGAACCTGAAGTCCCTACCGTATTGCTGATATAAGGCAACCCGAACGCAAACCCGAATTTACGATCCGAGGGCAATTCCGAAATCCGAAGCGAAATTTGTGCGTCAAAGCACTTTTCTATTCCGAACACTTTATAGCCGTTTAATTTTTCGTTCCGGATCGCCCGCGCCGAAACAAGGGAAGCGGAAAATCTAATTCCGCTATTTGAAAACGAAACTCCGTCGGACGCTCTCCAATCAGACTTGTTCGTCACCGTCTTTACCATTGCTACGTCGTTCTGAACCACTCCCGCCGTAACCGTCTTTGACGTCGAAGGGATGGAAAACGCGATAAACGCCGCGGAAAGCAAAAGAGTCAGAAACGGAAATTTTACTTTACTGTGTTTCATCTTTTTTTCCTTTTTATTTCAATCCCGCGCTTGCCAGATAGTTATTCCATTGCTCGTTATGATACGCTTTAATTGAATTCCAGACGGCTTCGGCGCTCTTTCTGTTTTCCCTGTTGGATACGTCGGCAATGATATCGCCGTTACCCCAGGCGTCACATCCTCCGAGCGCAAATACCTTACTATCGTAATTTGCATTTTTGAAAAGAGGAACGTAAAGCGCGTTATACGAAAGCATTTCTTTTCCCCAAGCCGACCACGAAGAAGAATCCACTTCCGTAGAAACAGGCAAAGCCATTTGAAGAGTTGACGAATATTTTCTGATCTGCACGTCGGAATAGAAATATTTGATAAATTCCTTTGCGATCTCTTTTTTATCGGAATAATTCGGTATCGTAAAGGTATTGTCGTTGAAAATCGAAAAAGCGACGTGCCTTGCCTCGTAAACAGCCGCAAGATCGTCGGCTGAAACGTCGTAGTTTTCCGTCTGAAGGGCGATCTCGGACAACGCTTTTCCATTATCGTCCGCATCGTCTATCGCCGCAACCACAGCGGAAAGTTCCGAATCTTTTTCCGTCGTCAGAACGCCGTTAATTCGTCCGTCAACCGTTTCAAGCCTGTCCGTTATCGAACTGATGATCGGCGTCTTCATCATCTTGAAATTTTTAGAGGTATCGTTCAGGGCTTTCATTTCGTTCATAAGCCAGGAACCGTTTACCATCATTGCCGCTTTCCCTTCAAGAAACTTCGTCTGTATATTGTCATAAGTCTGCGTATTGGATCCTGACATCACGTTATCCGGGGTATTCAATTCCGCCAGAAAATCGATCGTAGCCGCTCTCCCGTCAGTTGCAAGCAAAACGTCTTTTGAGGGCGTCCCGTTTTCCGACGTTAAAGAACGGAATTTCTTGTATTCGGAAAGACCGTCGTACTGAGCCTGAAAAACCTCGCGCAAGGGCACCCAATATCCGCCGCCCTTAAAGTGGCAGATCGCAGATATGCCCTGATCCTTTTTATCTTCCGCAATCCTGTTCGCAAGATCGATCAATTCGTTCGTCGTTCTCGGAATCTGATAAAGCTTTCCGTCGATCACGTCCGCATTATAGACGATGCCTACCCATCCGCCGCCATAAGGAAGCTGATACACGTTCGTCGTTCCGTTCACGTTATATTCGAGCGCTTCCTTTACCTGCGGAAGAATTTTTTCGCTGATTTTTTTATCGCCCGCCGCCTGACTCTCTCCGTAGGCGTAACTGTTCAGAACGTCGTCTAACGGTTCGATATAGTCGAAGTACGCGGGTCCCGCACCGTTGTACATATATAAATCCACAGCGTTATACCCTTCGCCGAGCATGATCGTGTCGTACATTCCGTTGGTATCGCCGTTTTCCTCTATTTTGACTTTATATCCGGTATCTTTTTCAAAATCTTCGACGAGGTTATGAAAAAATTCCGTCCCGAGGCCGGACGACCAGAATTTTAAGGTAAACTCGTTACCCGATTCCGTTCCCGTTCCCTTTGCACCGCCGCATCCTGCCGAAACGGCGCTCAGACAAACGCCGCAAACGACGGCAATCGCTTTTTTGAATCCGTTTAATTTAGATTTCATTTTTTTCCTCCAATGAAACATTTTTTTTCCTCCAATGAAACATTTTTTTCTCCAATGAAACATTACTCCTTGATTCCGCCGATAGATACGTTGCTCGTAAGCGCCTTGTTGCAAAACACGAACAGCAGTAAAGACGGTACCGTCGACACCACGTATGCCGCGTATAAAATATCGGAGCGCATCGTTCTTCTGATGTCAAGTTCAAACATATAGATCCCGCCTGCAAGCGACGGCATTTTCGGCAAATACAACAGCACCGAGGAATAGTTGTTCCAATCCGCAACCCATGCAATCACGAAAAGCGAGCCGTACAACGGTAACACCTGCGGAAAAACCACCTTGAAAAAGATCGTATAATCGCCTGCGCCGTCAAGTTGCGCAGCCTCGGAATAAGTGTTTGAAACACCGGAAAATGCGGCGAAAAAGTAGAGATAATTCACTCCAAGTCCCGAAGTCGCCAAAAGAATCTGCAACGGCGAGTTGATCCAACCGAGATTGAACAACAATTTATACATACTGCCGCCCGTTCCGTAAATCGGCATCGACATCATGATCACGACGAGCGGATAAAAGATTTTCGACCCGGGGAATTTGTATTTACAGGTTACGTAGGCAATCATCGCAGTTACCATACAGCCTATAAACGAACCGAGCACCGAAAAATATAAACTGTTCAAAAACATTCCTAAAAATCCGACGCCGTTGACCTTCAAAAGCCTGAAAACTTCGATATAATTGGATAAATTCAACTTTGCCGGAAAGGCAAACGGATGAAGATTGATTTCCGTATGCGTGCTCAGCCCCGCAATAAAAGCCCAGACCAGAATATACAAATACGAGAGAGCAAAAAGTGCGAATACGACGGAGATGATCGCATACATGATATATATCGCTCTGCCTTGAATCTCCCTGTTGTTACGCGATAATTTCTTAACGTTCAACTGACCTACCATGCGCCACCTCAATAATCTACCGTTTCGATTTTATTCGTGAGTTTTCTGATTCCGAAGGAAAGCACGACGGAAACAAGCGTAATCATGAAACCGACGGCGGACATATAATTATATACGTTCGACAACGATGCGTTCGCCTGATTTTTATAAACCTGCAAATACATCCAACAGTTGAGTGTCATCGTTCCGTATTCTCCTTGCGTGAGCAGGAATACGTTACCCGACGCGCCGAAAAGTCCGACGACCGATAACATCCACAGCATCGCAAATGTCGGCCAGACCATCGGAATAACGATGGAAAACGCTTCGCGAAACCAGCCGACGCCGTCAAGTTTTGCGGATTCTATCACCGAAGAGGGAATTCTGCCGAGCGTGCCGCCCCATAAGATCAGATTGCCGGGAAAACCGAGCCAGAACATCTGCAACAGAACGAACTTGTTCGCAAACCGATCGCTCGCAAGTAATTCGGGCGTATAATCCAGATTGAATAACTTCTGAAAAACGGGAGCTATCGGTCCGTCCACTCCGATAAACTGCATATAAAACGAAGAGATGACCGTTGCCGGAATGATTGTCGGCAAGAAAAACAAAACGCGGTAAACTCCGGAAAGAGGAATCTTCTTATACAGGAAGTAGGACACCAGAAAACCGAGCGGAAACATGATCTGCTGGATCAGGAAAGTGATCAGCGTGTTCCGAAACGCTTCCCGGATCTGAGACGTTTCCAAAGTAAACTCACGGAAAAATCTTGAAAAATGCGTCAACGTAAAGCGCGTTATCCCGTTCTGTGTTTCCTGGAATCCCATGAAAAACGCATTTGCATTCACGTACACGTAAAACACCAGAAAATTGACGACGGGCAATATGATAAACGAGAGTATAAATATCCCGCGTTTTATATTTACCGGCTTTTTCCTTTTATTCTGAACTTTGAATACGGCACTTTCTTTCCCGGCGCCGAGATTTTCCCGTGAGGATTCCGTTTTCATTTTTTAATCTTTAACCTTCCTCGTTCTTCTTTTTCTGATAAATCGTTCCAAAAATCCCGACGAGGGCAAGCATACCGACAAGCGCAGCGGACGAGGAAATCGTCGAACCGCAGCCCTTTTTCTTCTCGTCGCCCGTACCCGTTCCGTTTGCAGATTCCCATTGTGCAAACAGAGTAAAGCCACCCGATACGACGGAATCGAAATCATATGCCGTGCCGTCTGCGAGATACCAGCCTTTGAAAACGTAACCGTCCTTCGTTGGTGCGGCAGGCGCGGTCAATTTCCAGCCTTGCTCCTCTCCCACGATCACAGATTCGACGTCGCTTCCTCCATCCGTATCGAACGCCACTTTGTAACTTCTCAGCCTGTAATAGTTTTCTCCGCCGACGGCAATCTTCGAGGAATACATCGTCGCGTTAAACGTTTCTTCTTTACCGTTCAACTCGATAACGAGCTCGTCGGAAACAAGAATATAATATTTGTATTCTTTATTGTCGTATACGGCGTTGTTGTCTTCTTTCAGGACGATCGTTTTTCTGTTTCCGCGATTGTAATACGTCCCGTAATACCAGGCATACCCGTTGTCTGCTATACAGTTATAATTCCAATCCGCATACACCGTCACATCGGCGGAAACAATGGTTTCACCGAAAAAGAACGCACTTCCGTTCTCCTGTTTCCATCCGTTGAAAATATACCCGTTCCTTTCGGTTGAGCCGTCGGGCAAAGGTCTGCCGACGTTTCCTTGCTTCACGACCTGACGCACCGATTTTCCGAAGCCGAAATCGAAGGTGATCACGCAGTGACTCTGTCTGACGAACCCGTCCGCACCCAACCGGAAGGAAAGCACGCCCGATCTTGTAATGACGAACAATTCGTTTTCATCGGAGAGTTGCACGTCGGCGATCTGTGCCGTTTCGGGAACGAGACCGTTTGAAAACTCCGTTTTTCCGTCCAGAATCGTAATAAATTCGCCGTCTTTCTCATAATAGCCGTTATTCGACGCGTCCGCAATATCCGCGGCGTTTTTCCATTCCGCTGCAAGAGAAAGATCCGAACGGACAGGCTCGTCGAAATTACAATAATCGCCGCCGACTTTCCAACCGATAAAGACTTTTCCTTCCTTTTCGGGAATAAACAAACTTTCTACGGTTTTTCCCTGATAAACGTTTTCCCTGTGCAGAACGCTCTCACCGTCGGAATCGAAATAGGTGACGGTATATTTTTTGACCGCCGCAATCGAATCAATCAGGATCCACGCGCCGTTCTCCTGATCGGGCACGCCCATGTAAGCCATCCCGTCTTCCGAGGCTCTGAATCCGCTCCCGATCTGGAAACCGTTGAGAACGCCGTCTTGCGACAGAGCGTTCAGATCGTTGCCCGTCAGAACGAGATCGATCCATCTATCCTGCACGATATCCGCAGGAAGCGTATATCCCCCTTCCGAACCGTCGGCGCCGAGCGGATAAAGCGTCACGCCGCCGAACGCGGTATTGTACGTTTCTCCGGAGGATAAATGGGTATAGATGCGGATGATGAGCGCGTCTACGTCGCTCACCTTTTTCGTCGCGCCGAAACCGATTGCGTTCTGCGCGCGCTGAATGCCCCAACTATGCGTTTTGTATACGAATGCGCTACCGTCGTCAGACGTTGCCAAAGCTTCGTTTATTGCCTTATTCTTCGCGTGCGCGATTTCGGTTGCGGAATACGTCGCCACATATAAAGGTCCGTCGGGAATAAACGAGCCTTCTCCTATATCCTGTAAGCCCGCCACCATAGAAAGCGTACTCGTTTTCAGAGTATAATCGCCGCTTTCAGCCGCCGTCAGCACGCCGTCGTTGTGCGCCCAATCGGGAACGAGCGTCACAGACTTTGTAACGGGACTATCAAACGCGTACGGCGTTCCGTCTTCCGTTTTCCATCCCCGAAACGTATACCCTTCCTTCGTCGGTATCGTAGAAGGCTGTTCCGCTTTCCCGTTTTTTTCAACGATCTGCTGCGATACGTCGTCTCCGTCGCGGAAAGTAACCACGTAGGAGTTGACGGAAAACGTATCAAAGGCAATCCATGCCACGTCGGTTTTGGCGTTCGCTTCCGTCGTCCAACCGCCGCCCCCATACATTTTGCCGTCAGTCTCTTCCACGCTTGCCCCTTCGCTGCAATTGCTTGCGATCGCAAATCCGCTGAAATATCCGTCTTTGTCCGCAAACGTTTCGAGCTCTTCTCCCGAAAGCGCAAGATAATACCATTGATTTTGCAGAATATCTTTTGCAAGCATATATCCGCTGTCATTCGTGCCGTCGTCATCCGAAGAATACAATCTGACGCCGCCCTTTGCCGTATAGTATCCCGTAGAAGTATCCAAAGATAAATGCGCGTACATTCTGATTACGAGCGAATCGATTTCGTCTCCGATCTTCCTTTTTTCTACGGAATCCTTAAAAGTAAACGACGCTGTGGAAAGAGGTTCGTTTGTCGAAACGCCGTAAGTCAGATAATAATCGTTTTCTGTTACGAAATTTCTCATAAAACAAGGTGCGCCGTATCCGCCGCTCGGATCGTTTACCGCCGTTCCGCAGATTGTTTTCACGTTCCAATTCCTGGACATCCAGTTAAAATCCGTCGGCGAATTGTATCCGTTCAGATCGACAACGGTATAGGTAGCGGGTACGATCTCCGCGTCTGCCCTGACAGCCGACGGCAAACCAAAACATAACGTCGCGCCCATCGTTATAAACGAAAGCAAACAGGCAGACAGCACTTGTATCGTCTTTTTCTTATAGTTCAATTTCATAATACCTCCAAAGCGAACCGAAGTTCATTTCAGTCAAGATCCGGATCTGTGATGATCGGCAACTCGTTATCGTCGGCAGAAGGTCCCTCTTCAACGCCGGATTCCTCTTCGGATTCGCCCGTCGATTCTGTCCCGGACTCAGACTCTTCCGAAGAATCCGATTCGGTCCCGGAACTACTCACAGACTCGAGAACCGACGAAGATTCCGTATGAGAAGGGCTCTCTTCTCCCTTTTTTCCGCAGGAACAACCGATACAAGCAAGAGCAATTACCACACACAATATACATATTTTCAACCGCATTTTCCGATTTCCTCTCCCAATCGTTTTTTACTGAAAACTCTTCGTAAACTCGTCTTCAAAGGTCCCTATCTCTTTCGTTTCGTTGGGATCGAAACCGGACTTAGTCAAAACGTCTTCTTCGGAAAATTTCAGAACGGAAAGAAACGGCTCTACGTATTTTTTCATAATGATTCCTCCTTATTTCGCAAAACACGTCTTGCAGGCGTTATGATAGAGATACAACGCCTTCAACGTATTGATCAGCATTTCATTCTGCGTACCGTTTTTGAGAATGACGTTTGCATAGCTTAAAGCGCTGCAGGAAATCGTGCAATCTCCGACTTTGAAATCAATTACGGAACCGAGATCCGCCGCCGCAATTCCGCTGCAATCCACGTAACGGTATTTAACGCCGTCAATGGTTTTTTCCTGCCATTCCGCGGCTGTTCCGTTCACCGTAACCGCAATATCGCTTGCATTCACGTTCTCGTCGAATACGCAATACAGCCTTAACGTAATTTCGGAATTGAAGATCAGCGTAATGCCTTTTACGCTTACCCCTGCGGGCAAAGATCCTTCCGTTGTCACTGTGTAAGTATCGAATACGGCGTTTTGGACGTTTGCAACCGTTTCGGGAACAGTCGCCTGTTCGTCGTTAAAATAAGCTTTTGCAAGCGTTGCGTAATCTTCCATCGCATCGATCACGGCTTTCGTGTTTTCGTCAACCGAAGGATTGTTCTTTGCCTGTTCCGCATACGCTTTTATGCTGTAACGGTACGTTTTGCTTTGCGAACCGTCCTCGTCAACAAACCTGAACGCAACCTCTTTCGCGTAATCCTGCGCGGGAAGATAAATCGTATAACGGTAATATCCCGATTTAATATCTCTGTGTGCAACGCGCTCCTCTCCGTTGGAAGTGGTTACGAGCATGAATACCTCTTTCTCTGTGAGTTTATCGACGTATATGTTCAGACCGATCCTATCCTCGACGGATAAACTCGTGCCGTAAATATTGACAAGCGTTTCATCGGCAGGCAACGTTTCTGTTTCGTCGCCGCGATAGGAATGTCCGCAAGTACACGTATAGGTCGTATATCCTTTCTCCGTCTGCGTGGGCGGCGTAATGACGCCTTCTCCGTAAACGTGTGCCTCGCCGACGTATCTGCATCCCAGAGTCATGCTTGCGGTAACCGCGTCTTCGAAGTTCCATTTTTGTTCGCCGTTATACCAACCGTCGAACGTATAGTGATAGGTTTCGTCGAATGCTTTTCCTTTCGCCTCGGGTGCAATCGCTTTTCCGTTTTCCGCAATCAGTTGCTGCGTGACGGTGTCGCCGTCGTGAAATTCCACGAGATTCGATCCGACGGTAAACGTATCGAAGAGAACGTACGAACCTTCCGCAGACCAGCTTCCGCCCGCATACATTTTCTTTCCTTCTTCACCGCTCGCGCCGCCGACGACGTTACTGCCGACCGCAAACCCGCTGAAATCTCCGTTCTGATCCGCGAGATATTCACCCGGTATTTCCAGATATACCCATTGATCCTGCGGAATATTCGCGGGAATCATGTAACCGCTGTTGTTCGTCCCGTCGTCGTCCGCACCGTATAAACGAACGCCTCCGTTTTCCGTATAATATGCCGATTTATCCGTAGTTAAATGCGCATATACCCGAACGACGATCGATTTCCACGAACCGTCCGCATTTTTCAGGGAAATTCCTTGATTGGCAAACGTAATCGTAGGCGACGCTCCCACACAATTTGTTGAAACGCTGTAAATAGGAAAACCCACAGGCGCATTTTTGCCTATAGCCGACGTAGCCGACACCCACAGCATTGCATCTTGAACCGTTAAATTTTCGCCATAAATTTGTTTCACTTTACGATTTGCGTTTGACGCATCGCTATAACCGTAAACGCCGCCGCTTTTCGCTTCGAGGACTCCTCCCGTCGGCTGCCATTTCGCGGTGAGCGTACATGATTTCTTAACGCCTGCAGTCAGATCCACTTTTTTACCGCTTTCGTCGTACCAACCGAGCAAGGTATACCCTTCCTTCTCTGCGGCAGGAGCAGTAATCTGCGTATCTGCGGCTATGAACTGCGAAGTCTTGTTGACACCGTCGTCAAACGTTACGTAGTATTCGCCGTACCCCGTAAACGATTCGAAGGCGATCCAGGAATTGCCGTCGGCAAAGCCCCAACCGTTATTTCCGAGCAAATTTGATATAGCGCTGTTCCCCGCGGTAAATCCGCTGAAATAACCGTTACTATCCGATAATTTAACAAGGTCTTCTCCCGAAATAATGAGATCGACCCACTGATTCTGCGCAATATCGCCGGGAATCATATATCCGCTGTTGTTTGCGCCGGTATCATCGGGCGCATACAGGCGAATACCGCCGTTAGCGGTGGAATACGCCGAACCGTCTGCCGTGAGATGCGCGTAAAGCTTTACGACTACCGTATTGATATCGGTTCCGATCTTCTTATCGGCGTTTTGGGTAAAATGAACGGCATAAAGCGCCCCGGCAGCCGTAAGCGCTATGGACGGAGAATAAATTAAATTTGTAGAAGTATCCGACGACGCGGACGTATCCTGTCGCCATAACATTGCGTCCGTCTGCAATGCACCTCCGGATATCCCGCATACTTCCGTCATGGTATGTTGAGTTACGGTATAATCCGTATTTTCTGCTTTCAACGTCCAGGTCGCAACGGGCGTAACCGCTTCCTGTGCTTTCGCCGCCGAAATTCTCGTTGCGCCGAAAAGAAATACAACGCTCGCCATAATCGCAACAAACGAAGCGATTACTGATTTTTTACTCATCGTTTTTCTCATAAAAAGCCCTCCGTTTATCATAGTCCTGCAAATCCTGCAAGATCGTTTACACTTAAAATTATACTATACTGATTATTCTCTGTCAATATCCACATTCTACCGCCGAGTACCCTTTTTGCACATTTTTTCCCTTTTTTGTAGCCCGATAGGCTTGACAAACGTACCTGTTTTTGATAAACTGACGATGAGGAATATTTTATTATGGAACCGATTGTAATCGACACGTCATTCTTCTTACCCGATCAGCAGTTTTTCACGCAATCGATAGGATATAACGAAACGCTTTTGCATACGCATACTTTTTTTGAACTTTTTTTCGTCGATTCCGGGAAAGCGATCCACAATATAAACGGTAAAAACGAAACTGTTCAACAAAACGATCTCGTTTTTCTTCGCCCGAAGGACGTACACACATTCCAATATATCGAGCCGAAAAATTTTTATCATACCGATATTCTTTTTACCGTAGAATTGTTTCATAAGGTGAAGGACTTCCTTGCGTCCGCAAAACTCGACGACTTTCTGCGTATGCCTCAGCCTTTCCGTATTCAACTGTCCGATCACGAAGCGAGAACCTTACACGATTATATCGACAACGTCAATAAAATACCGAATACCGATCCGGATAAAAACTCCCTCTTTTTTTCTTTTTTGAGTTATTTGTTTTCCTTTCTCATTTTCGGTAATATTTCCAAGAACGAAAAAAACGATTACCCTTTCTGGCTCACGCAATTGTTGTCCATTTTGAATTCCAGCGATTCATTAAAAAAATCGAAGCAGGAAATATTCGCTCTTCTGGACAATTTTTCTTATAATCAGGCTTATATCAGCAGAGTTTTTTCACAATACACAGGCAAAACCATCACCCAGTATATCAATCAGATCCGTTTTTCCACGGCTTATACGCTGCTCGTCTCTACCGATATGTCTATTCCCGATATCCTCGAGTACATCGGAATCGAAGGAAAACCTTATTTTTACAGAGAATTTCAAAAACGTTATCACGTTACGCCGATACAACTCAGAAAATCGCCGCAGATCAAACGCGATTGACTGTAAAACGAACGCCTTGTCGCACGACGGTATACGCTTCGGTACGGTTGTTCCCCTCGCTCACCCAGGCGTCCGGACCGTAAGCGTACTGCGGATAGGGGACGAGATGGTGCGGCCCGAACGTATTTCTTCTCGTACAATTCAGCGTGACGATCAGTTCGCCTTGCAAATTCAAAGTCTTCGTATAAGGCGGAAAAGCGATTATTTTTTCTTGCCGCCCGTCGGAGATATGCACGTCCGCGCCGTGCAGTTCCTCCACCGCAACCGTTACGTTTTTTCCATTGATTCCCGTGTAAAATGAGATCGCGCCGCCGTAAAACGGAAAGCCTTGTCCTTCGATTGCTTCGGAGGATATTTTTTTCGGCAATGCCGTTACCGTATTCGGCAACTTTACCCCGAATTCGCCGAGAACGTAAACCGCCTCTAAATTTTCGCTCTGCTGAAAATTAAGCGAGACGGAAACGACGTTTCTGCCTTTTTTGATTTTCGCAGAAAATACTTTGAAACACGTATCCACCCAGAACCGATTGGTAAGTGTAGCGGGAATCCCGTTCACGAACAAAGCGTCGTATTCCGCCGCAATGCCGACTTCCGCTTCGATTTCCGAATCGAAAACGTATTCTAACCGTAATCGCGCCAGAACGCCTTCCGCCGAACCGCCGAATTTTTCGGCATACCAGGGCTGAATCATTTCCCCGCCCCGCGGTTCAAGCCCGAATTTCTCGCGCAGGCGTCTGTCGAGCAGCAACACGTCGGTTTCATCCTCTTCAAAGCCTGCGATATCGGCATGACAGCGAACGCGGTCCAATACGAGCACGTTCGGCTCGCTTAACGCATAAGACGTTTTTTCGGGTATTTCCAAGGCGCAAGCGAAAGGTTCTTCTCTCTCTTCCGCCCCTTCCTTCTTTAAGAGAAAAATCTTCATCTCTCCCGCTTCGAACGACAAATTGTTCAGATCCGCCGTTCCCCTCGGGCAGTAGTCAACCATATCCCATTCTTCGGCGTACAGCGCGGAAAGTTCCGCATTCAGTTCGACTTTTCCGCAGCTCTTTTCCGTCTCGCTCAGGTTCATCAAGAACAGCCACGTTTCTCCCGCGATGCGTCTGATAGCAGACGCAACTCCTTCCGGCGCGGATACCACCTCGCCGCAGGCGAGTTCGTCGACTCTGCAAACGACCCTTCCGCCGAGTTTTCGGAATTTTTCGAGCAGTCTCCTCGTGCTTTCCCTGATTTCCTGCCCCTCGGCTACGAGTACGGTACGGTAAATCGCCCCGCCGATTTTCAAAAACGCGCCGTTTCCGTCTTTGCCGACGGAGCCGTATTTTTGCATCAGTTCTTCGTCGCCGTAATCGAACTCATGCTGCGCGGCGATAAGGTCGAGACATTGTCGCTGAAACGCCTCGTTCAGGCGCACGGTCTCCCCGTCCGTCGGCGCAAAATTCTTCTGCCAGCCCTTACGCACCCGTTTCCACATATTTTCAACGGGGTGAATCACGAGTAATCCGCTTTTTCTTTCCCCTTCGCTCAGGATAAGACCGATCCTGCCGAAATACGTTTCCAATTCTTTCCAGTCCCGCCACCAGGCGTTCTGGTGCAGAATACTCGCGGGATAATCGCGTTTCGCCTCCCCTTTCATCGAATACCATGACAGGTGCGGACAGCGCAGATTGACGCCGAAAATCGCCTGCCAATCTCCGATCCTTTTATACTCGTTCAGCGGCATATCCCACCCCGTGCAGCCGTATAACTCGCTGAGCACGAAAGGTTTGTTCAGTTGCCTTGCTACCGACGCACATTGAATCGCTACCCAATAGCAACCGTTGTGCGCGCTTAAATTATCTATTCCGGGATAATCCATATACTCGTAAAAGCGCATCATCGACCCCGAGACGGCGGTCTGAAAATCCAGGCTGTCCTCGTGCAGAATATGTCCCGTAAATTTCAGTTTCAGCCGTTTACAACGTTCGGCGTATTTTTCGGCAAAGTTTTTGGTAAACAAGTCGTCTAAGACGTCTACGTATTTTGCAGACGTAATATTTTCGGTTTCTCCGCTTCTGAAATAATATATTTCAGGTATACAAAGTTTTTCGCCGTATTTATTTTGATACGCATTAAAAAGTTCTCCCGTATAAGGAGTCATATTATATTTATTTTTATTTGAAATTCCAAACCCAGAAAACGCTGCGCCTCTATGTGGTTCGTCGGTAAATATACCGAGGATTTCTTTCCCGAACATATCGCCGCATTTCTCTTTGTATTTGTCGTGAGTGCTTTGTAAAAACGCCTCCGTCGCTTTCGGATTCATCGTGTCAAGATAAGTCGTGCCGTTATAAAAAGCACTCTCATCCATAAGTTCTTCGGCATAAACTTTATAATCATATCCGTCAGGCGTTTCATTTTTTGCATTTATTTCAAGAACGTCTTTTATTTTGCCGTTTTCAAATAAAACCGCATAACGGCGTAATATTCCCACAACGTTTTTTGACTTCAATGCTTGCTCATCATCATCGTATTCGGAAATAAACCGCAGGCGATATTCGCGGTTTTTCGTCACGAGTCCGCCGCAGGTTCCGCTCGGCCAACGGTCCTCGTCGTAAAGCCATGCTTCCATTTCGAGTTTGTTTCCGTATTCCGCGCACGCACGGATGAGCGAAAACCATTTTTCTCCCATATATTCGGTGATAAGTCCTGTTCTCGAATGCATGAAAAATCCGCCGAAACCCATTTCTTTCATCACCTCGATCTGCCGGAGAAGTTCTTCCTTCCGCAGATCGCCGTTCCATGACCAGAACGGTTTCCCGAGATATTTCGCCTCGGGATTTTCCAGTCTCTTCCGCAATGCCTCGTCCATTTTTTGCAAGTTCCCTCGTTAATGTATTATTTCAGATTAAAAATCCGTTATTCTTTATAATTTCGCTATACGCGCAGGCGCTTTCCTTCAACGTTCTTTTCTGCGTGTTGCGATCGTTTGCCGCAATGCCAAATTTATATTCGTAGCCTGCGGTCCACTCAAAATTATCGATCAGCGACCAGAGATAATAACCTCTTACGTCTATTCCTTCTTCCATCGCTTTGTGAATCCATTCGAGAAAGCCCCGGATATAACGGATTCTGTATTCGTCGCGTATTTTTCCGTCAACCGTTTTTTCGCTTACGTCCCGACAACCGTTTTCGGCTATGATTACGGGTATATCGACCTTATAATCGTCTTTCAGAATATGCAACGCGTCGTATACGCTTTTCGGATAGAATTCCTCTCCGGAATCGGCGAAATTTCCCCCTGCGTTGACAATCTTCTTTTTTACCGCTTCCGAGTCTTTTGAAACGACAACCCGATTATAACAGTTCAGACCGAAAAAATCAAGTTTTTGACCTATCAACGGGAAATCGTCGTCCCGCATTTGCGGCGTCGTTCCTTCCCGTTGCATCTTTTCCAGGATATACTCCGTATAACGGCCTTTGAAGACGGGGTTCAGAAAAAACCGATAGGATTCCTCATTCTCTTTTTCCGCCAGAGCAATATCTTCGGGATCGTCATCTCTTGCGGGGTGGCGGTGCCAGATATCTACGACGATACCGATTTTGCTCTTCCTTGACGCAACGCTGCGAAAACACTCCACAGCTTTCCCGTGCGCAAGCAGAGCGTTATGACAGGCTTGTTTCCCGCATTGATCCGACTGTTTCCCGGGTGCAAATCCGCCGCACGCATAGCCCACGTAAATCGCGATAGGTTCGTTCAACGTAGAAAACATCGGCACTCTGTCCGAAAAACGTCGGAAAAGGAGTTCGGCGTAATCGGCAAACCAATCGGCACAGTCCCGATTCAGCCAACCTCCGCGATCCTCTATTCCCTGCGGAAGATCCCAATGGTACAACGTCGCGTTGGGCGTTATCCCGTTTTTAAGAAGTTCGTCGATCATCCGATCGTAAAAATCGAGTCCTTTTCCGTTTATTCTGCCCGTACCGTCAGGAAGTATGCGAGACCACGAAAAAGAAAAACGGAACGCGTTGATTCCAAGACTTTTCGCCAACGCAATATCGCTTTTATACCGATGATAAAAATCGCACGCAACGTCAGGCGTCGAGCCGTCGAGTATTTTGCCCGGCAGACGGGAAAACGTGTCCCAGATGGACGCTCCCCTTCCGTCCTCGAACGCTGCGCCTTCGATCTGCGACGCGCTCGTCGCAACGCCCCATTGGAAATTGTCAGGAAATTTCAGTTCTCGCATATTTTCGTTATAAACCTCACTTTTTTTGTTTGTTCCGTTATGACCGTTACACCTTGCGGTACAGTCACTTCGGCAAGAGTAAAATCTCGATTTTTTTTCAGATAAATTTTAATTTCGCCGTAGGGAGTCGGAATATGACCTTCGGCATATTGCAACCCACAAAGATTTGGCGATACTAAAATTTTTTTGTACCCCGGCTCAAGAATTTTTATTCCCAAAATATACTTAACTACAAACGGAATCGGCGATGCGCTCCAACCGTGGCACAAACTCCTTCTCAGTCCTTTAAAGCAAAACATACCGTAATCTGCGTGAAAATCTTTTTTCGCAGGATCGGGAATTTCATCAAGTCGAATACTGTTTTTAGCCCAGGGCATTTTAAATTCTTCCCAGAACGTTGTAGCTCCAAGATCGAGCATCGCCCCATAATATTCTTTTATAAGGCGCACAGCCTGTACCCCTTCTTTCTTCTCAGACATAGCCGAAAAAATATAATAACTCATAAAGATAGTTAAATCATCGGCTACAATCTGATAAGGATTAAAACAATAATCGTTTGATTTACACCCCAGGGCATATATTGCACGAATCTGAATTTTCCCGCCGTCATCCGCATCTCCCCGTATTTTAGATGCGATGCCATCCGTTTTCGCTTTATCTATCCCAATCACCCCGGACAATGCACCTATTTTATCAAAAACGTATTTCGCTACTGCGTAAACGCCCGCCCTGCTCGCTTCCGTACGATAAGTGTCAAGATCAAAAAAATATGCGTCTTCAACTCCGTCGAAATGCATATCACCGTTGTCGTCAATACAAGAAACAAAAAGATCTATCAATCCCTTGACATAACATTCATTTTCTTTAAGAAAAGTTACGTCTCCGGTATACATATAATAATCGATCAACGCCATAATCCACCAAAGGGAATATATAGGTATACCATTCATAAATGCAGGCAAGGGTGTTTGTTCTCGCAAAAATCTCAATGAATTACGCACTGTGTCCTCTGCGTCGAACAACGACAAAGTCCCAAGCATTTGCACATGCAAATCTCCGCCCCATACGAGACGATCTCTTTTGATCCCGTCCCATAACATTCCGTTGCGTTGACATAACTCTAACGTATACGCAGAAGTTTCAAATATATCATTCAAGCGATTGTCGCTGCAAAAAAAATAGCCATTTCGTTTCGTTTCTGCAAGAAAAGCAGCCGCCACTATACTTTTTATTTGTAAACTTCCACACAACACGTCCAATCTCACAAAACGAAAACCGCTTTGACCGAACGTTAAATCCGAATAATCGACTAACGGTTCGGTAAAATCACGAGGAGAATGATCGTTAGAGGCGTTATTTTGCCCGATATCGGCACAACATTCACTCACAGATTCTCCAAAACGGATTCGAACCAAGCCCTTCTCCGAACGATACGTTAAAATTCTGACTCCGCCACATAATTCCCTGCCGAAATCAAGAATAACAAACGAACCGCGTGTAAGAGTAGCATACTCCGTCTCATTTAGTCCTATTTGCAAATACGTGCGTTCTTTTACTAATAATTCCGACTTTCCCACGTTTTTGCTATCTATTATTCGTTTAGGGTACAAATACTCTCTGTCCATTAAATTTCTCCGCCGTATAGAGT
>JAJWOJ010000268.1:0-3013 GCA_021635425.1 Clostridiales bacterium
CTTATAAACAACATAAAAAAAAGCGTTTTACCCCGTCCGAAAACGAATAAAACGCCTTTATTTATGTATTTAATTGCTATTTTCAGTCCAACTCCGCCGCGGGCTTTTTGCCGAATATGCGGCAAAGATAGTAAACGGGGATTGCCGACCAGCCGTGGCACAGGCTTCCCGCGCCGCCGAAATCCTCCCAGCCGAGTTCTGTTTCCCAGAACGTCGTTGCGCCCGCTTCGAGCATTTTGCCGTAAATTTTGCGGATATCGTCTAAAATGTATCCGTTATACTTATCGCCGAATTTCATAAGCGCGTCGTACTTAAAGGCGTTCATCGAGAGCGTTATAGGAATCATTCCTTCGCCGCTTGCGATTTTCTCCGCAAGTTTTTCGTCTCCCAGCCCCGCTAAAAACGCGAGCGAATTTCCTAAGACGGACGTTTTTTCGGTAAGCGAGGTGAGCCTGAACACTCCTCTCTTTTCATCATAGAAAACCTCTTTTATCGCCTTTTTCATCGGCTCGACGTCGATATTTTTTCCACGCATTTCGTTGTACATTGTTGAAACGTACACGAGCATGCAGTTTAAATTGAGATCGTAAGAAAGGGGTGTGTGCGATTCTTCCGTAAGGCTTAACTGATTGTCGTTCGCAGAATTCTCCGCCCACTCGTAAAAGTTCCAATAAGGCACGGGAAGTTGGGCTATAAGCCGATTATCGGCTATTTTCGATAAAAACGTTGACATGATTTCGTCGAGCGTTCCGCCAACTTCGTCGAGTATGCTTTCGTCTTTCGAATACTTTATATATTCGTAAACCTGCATGATATAAACGAGCGAGAAAAACGGAATGGGGTAATCGTTCCCCGCGGGGAAACAAAGGCTCAGCAATCCGTCCGGGCGCAAACCCTTGCTTATAAGCACGAGGTTTTCGCGCGGATAAACAAAAGAACTCGTCATGTAATATCCGCAAAGCATCTGATTTCTGCTGTCCATGGTGTACATCGCCTGCTCGCGCCACGGACAATCCTCATAGTGTTCGTGCATGCAACATTTAATCGTATACTCCGAAACGTCGTAAATCTTCTGCAAAAGCTCGTCGTCGAATTTTCGGCTGACCGTTTTCATCGGATAATCGGTTCGCCTTATACCTATATATCTTATCGAAATTTCGTCTTCCGACTCGACAAACAAGTATTTGCATGCAATGCGGCGGAACATGTTTATATAATCGTTCACGCCGACCTTCGCGATATATTCGAAGCTGAAATCCCTACTGCCGACGAATCTCGGAATGCTACCGTCGGGCAAGAGCTGCTCGCCGTAAGATACGGTGATTTTCTGCTCGGTTTTGCTGTACAACTGAACTACGGGGAAACCGACCGTTTCCTTTGAAAATTCGATAAGATATCCTTTGTCGGTTTTTGTAACCTTGCACTTTTCCTTTGCGCGGACGAGTTTGCACTTATCGCGTTTGCGCTTAACCGCACTGCCCTCGCCCGTTTCGGTGCTTTTCGTGAATTCGTTTTCCGCTTTCGTCGCGTCGTATAAAAAACTTAAACCCATCTGCGACGAAATGGTTTTGAGATATCCGTTTTTATAACGATTGTTTATTCTCGAAAGAATGTTTTCGTCGCTTTTCAAAAGGGTTCTGAATCTCTGTTTTATATCGAAAAGCAGATACGCGTCCGCCGCGATATACGTCTGACTGTCAACCCCGTAATGCCATACGGTTGCCTCGAAAGTGTTTTCGGAATATACGTTGCATAATTTCGAGATGTCTATCTCGTCGTAATTTCTATACCGGGGATAGTCGGCGCACGCCGCAAAACCCGCGACCATGCCGTTTATTTTCACGACGTAATTGCTGTCGCAGGAAATGCGCAGAATTACTTTGCCGCTGTTTATAAGTTTGAACGTTCCTTTAAAATCGACGTAAACGTCCTTAGCCGTCGCGTCGCCGTGCCATATTTTTATCCCTTGTAAAATTTCGGTGTCTTCTGTTTTCGTCATATTGCGTTAAATCCTTCTTAAAATAGTTTCGGCAAGCCTGAAGTGTCCTTTTGCGGCGGGATGAAGCCTGTCCGTTTTATCGTCGTGAAAATACAATTTTGCGTACGCGTCCGAAAGCGGGAACAAGCCCGACTCGCGATAAGCGTCGACAAGCTCAACCGACCATATATCCGCCGCCCGCCTTTCCGCTTCGATATATTTTTCGAAATATTCGCCTATTGCGTTTGCATAAAGCTCGCTTTGCTGAACGTTATCAAGCCCGAAATAAGCATACGCCCTATGAAGCGGCGTAATCATGACAATACGCTTGTCGGCGTATTTATCCTTTACGAAGGCGAAAAATTTATTCAGTCTGCCGCAAAAAGTTTCGTCGGTAAAAATAAAATCGCGTTTTTTCTTTGTAAGGTATCCGTTCGGCTCGCCGTTTTCGTCGGTAGACGAAACAACCCGTTCGGCTTTCTCGGTGAAAAATTCGCCTACGGGAACGCCGCAGTTGAAATCGTTGGTTCCGATAAGCACGCAGAGAATGTCGAAATTATCCCCGACTTCTCTTTCCATGTGTTGAAGCTCGGTAAAAAGATGAGCCGTCGATGCGCCGTCAATCCCGAAACCGTGAACTTCCGCGCCCGTTTTTTCGGCAATGTATTCGAAATATCTCTTGGTCGTCCCCGCGCCGAACGTTATCGAGTCGCCGAGAAAACATATTCTGTCGTTTTCGGTTATCATTTATTTTACTTCCTTCGATATATTTTTTCTTTTGTCCCGCATTGCAAAACGTCGTTTAAACGTTCCGTCGTTTCGCGGGCGCGCGTATCGTCGTATTCCGCGCGTTTAAGCTCATAGCTTACTTTGCCGTCACGGATATCCAGAATTCCGTACCTTGCAACGTTCTTTTCGAGAAAATTTCCGAGCGTGCCGAAATTGAGATAATATTTCCCGTCGATTTCGGTAAGCGAGCCTGTATGTTCGTGTCCGAACAGAAACACGTCGCCCCGTAGCCCTTTGAAAAGTTCC
>JAJWOJ010000268.1:3023-3542 GCA_021635425.1 Clostridiales bacterium
GCGACCACCGAGATCTACACTTCTAGCTTCGTCGGCAGATATTTCATATCCTTAAATCTGCCCTTTGAGGTTGACGGATAATGAAACGCGATTATCGTTACTCCCTCGTCATCTATTTTAAGCATTTTCGGAAGCCCCGCGAGAAATTTTCTCGAAGCCGTGCTTAAAACCCGCTTCGTCCAACGGAACATTTTAACGCGCGGATCGTTCCCCGTATAGTCCGAAAGGTCGAAATTGGCGAAAAGATCGTGATTGCCTTTAACGCACTCTATATCTCCCCTCTCCCGTATAAGAGAAACCGTTTCGTCGGGGTAAAATCCGTTGCCGACTATATCGCCGAGGCATATTATTTTATCCGCGTGCAGTTTATCTATTTCAAAAAGCGCGGCTCTGAGCGCGAAAATGTTGGAATGCACGTCGGTGATAACCGCATATCTCATGCGTTTTATTATACACTTTTTTATTCCGTATGTCAATGCTACATGTTTAAAATTATCGCACATTGTACAGAATTTTAAA
>JAJWOJ010000269.1 GCA_021635425.1 Clostridiales bacterium
CATAAAATTTAACTTCACGGGTACAACAAATATATTTGGGATACAGCAATTGAAGGACATTATGGATTTTCTTTTGCCATTGTTTTTCATCTATCGCCTCATACCTATCAAGCATATCTTTTAATTCTTGATATGCGACAGTAAATTGCTCTAATTCAATTTGGACATTAAATTCGGACAAAGATGATGAAGACTGGTTATCCCTACCATTTCTCGATTCAATAAATTTATCAAAAATCGCTTCATATTTATCACTTTCGGGAAAATAATCTTTTATAATAGTTGCAATTCTTTTGTGCGCATACTTGTCTAATTCGGCAGTCTTCGGAAATCGCCCCATAAGGCTATCGAAAGTTTCTTTAGGTATACCATTATGAGCCTCCCAATCACCGCCTATATAAAAATCACGGTCAATTACTTCATCTATTTTTCGAATAATAGGTACATTACGGTACGCAACAAACATTTGTGCTTTTAATTTAATTTCGTTGCTAAAGTAAAAAGAATGTTTTGTCCCAAATACATTCGCATCAAGCTTAGTATAAAATTCGCCTACCGTTCCAACACAAAAACTTAAAGCTTCTTCCCTCTCATCTTCATCAATAATCTCTTCGCATAACAAATTTTTTGTCACGAAAAATGTATGTTTAATCGATACATCTTCTTCAGCGTTAAGACGCCTTTTAATATCATCAATTCCCATCGCGGGAATGTAAATCAAAATCAGCTTTCCATCTATCTTCTTAAATTCTATAGACATTTCATACCTCACAAGATACTATTTTGCATCTCCTTCTTCAAGGCTACGACAATACTGAAGATATTCGCGATATCCCACCTCCAAGTAGCTTTTATCGTATTCAACCAACTTAACTTTCTTTTTCACTTTGCCAATAGCTGTATATAATACGATTTTACCATTACAGCGTTTTTTCTTCTTGCTCGGAAAATTGTAAAATAGAACAAATACAGTTATAGTATCGTAAGCATTAATTTTTAACGGAAGTTGTAATCCGCTCTCCACATAATCTATTGCAGTTCCATCTGTTGTCAACTCGCCGTTATCATCAAGAAAATAAAACTCAACGCACTCCCAAAATTTATTTTTATTATCAATTAGACGGAGTCTTTCTTTAATCGTTTTCAAAACGGGTTGTACGAGAACATTCACAAATACTTGCGACTTGCGTTGTGGTGTTTCCTTTATAATGATACTCTAAAATAGCTCTGTAATTGGTCATTTTACCCGTTTTTACCCTTTTTACTATGGCTTTCCTTATTATTCATTAACCAAAATTTTTTACCCTTGTAAAATGTTCAACTTTAGCGGAAATAACCTTATTTTAACTATTTATCACCCTGAAAAAGAGCAAAAATAGAGCCTGCATCTAAAAGATACAGGCTCAAAACCACGATATATGGTGTTTTTATTTAGTTTCAACCCAAGATTTAGGACCTGGGATTGCAAATGTTCGCCTGTATGACAGAGTGCGAAACGCAGAGCTATAATCATTAATTTCGTTTTTGTGTATAATTTTATGAATATCTATTGTATAAGTGCTGAATTTATAACTTTTTCTGCATAAAACCGCCAAAATCGATAAAAAATCGAAATTCGGGATAATTCATTGCCGTTCCCGATATTCATACATATTATTGCCTCTACCTGAATTTTACTTAAAAGTACTCTTCATTTCTTAAATTTCTGCCACAGAAAACGCGGGGCGCATATATTCTATCGCACTCTTACTCAAACCGTTTTTCTCCGCAACGTTACGCCAATTATCACGCACCGCCGTAAGTATTTCGTTTGCAATATTTTCCGCATCTTTTTTATCTATTCCGAAATGCTCCGCGACCTCAAACGCCAAATCGACGGATAACGCATTGTCGTCTTCCGTAATATTCAATGAAAGCGAATCCTTGTCTATATTCGGATTTACGTCATATAACGGAGATAATCGCCAGCCTTCTTCGGTTAAAATAAAACCGTGGTTTCTTAAATGGTCGTCGGTATTTGAAACCGCGATATTAAATACGATACGCCGCCAAAGTTCCGTTAAGTCCGCTTTCGGATTTGCTCCGTTTGCACTTATAAACGCCGCTATATCCAGATAACTTATTCCGCCCGTCGCATTATCGCCGTCTTTTTTTCCGAGAGCCGTCATTGCAGACATAAAATGAATTCTCTTTCCCAAGGCTCTGTCAAAACGCTTTACCAAAAACGTACTGCCGAGTTTGGAAAATTTTATTAGTATTGTCTCGGGAACGTTCAGATTGCAAAGTTTTGCAAGATCGAGAACGGTTTTCTCCCATGCGCCTATATCGTATTCGTCGTTTTTTGAAGGAAATTTTGCTATCCACAAACTTCCGTCAACGTCTTTTACAGTAGCTTTCGGTCTTGCCCCGCCCAAAGAAGAACCGGGCGCAAGCAACAGTTTCAACCACTTGCCGTTTAATAGGTTTTCTTCTTTTTCGAACTGACGAGACGCCTCTTCGAGCGTTCTTAAACTTTCAAAAGGCGGCGTAGATAATTCCCTTTCCGCCGAAAGATATTCTCCGTTTTCCTCCAAACAAAAACGTAACGCGCCCATACGCGCCTCGTCGAAAACGCCGAGCAGATAATCCGTTTCATACAAAGTATTTACTTTTGGCAATTTTTGTTCTTCGGCTTTGATGCGCTCTCTGCGCTTCATCAAAAGCCTGCCCCACCTGTCCGGCGCGGTATCCGAAAAAACGCCGAACAAGGTTTTGTCCGTCGGCAAATATTGCCTTGCCTTATACGGTTGCAAATCGTAATCGAAAAAATTTCGGAAAAGAAAACTCGTAAAAAACTCGTCGTCATATTCGAAAGAAAACTTTTCTTTCCCTCTTTGGAAATCCGCAAAAAGACACCCGACCTTTATTCTTTTATCTACGTTGTTATCAAAATAGACGTATATCTTTTTTTC
This sequence comes from Clostridiales bacterium, assembly GCA_021635425.1. Taxonomy (GTDB): domain Bacteria; phylum Bacillota; class Clostridia; order Christensenellales; family Borkfalkiaceae; genus UBA10281. The sequence goes on from JAJWOJ010000269.1 coordinate 2,952, forward strand.
TTGCAACATGTTTTAATCCCCTTTCTTTTTTGTTGCCCGACGGCGCGTCGTTAAATTCAAATCCTGAATCGTTCGCCCGAGTTTATCGTCCTTAGCCACCAGCAGTAAATCCTTATCCATATCGCTCAGCGCGTGCAAAACAGCCGCATAATATCCTATCGCGACGGAAGGGCTACCTTTTTCAACCGCCCACAGCGTTGCTCTGCTTATATTTGCGCGCTCTGAAACGAGTTCGACCGATAAATTTCTTCTGAGTCTCGCCAACTTTATCTGCTCGCCCATTTGCTCCAATATTTTTATCGTATCCGGAAATAAAAGTATCATCCTTTTTTTCATAACATACCTCCCGCCGCTTTAACATTCACTATTATATACAATTGCTTTTGATTTGTCAATAATAATTGACATTATAATTTTAAAGATTTGTCCATAACGACGAAATTTTGTCGAATAACACGATACAAAAAGCGCAAATAAAAAGCGATTCGTCGATTTTCTTCGACAAACCGCTCTTTTATTTAGTTTGCAATCGACTCGATAATCAATTTAATATTTAAGCATAGCAGTTCTTTTTT
>JAJWOJ010000270.1:0-1556 GCA_021635425.1 Clostridiales bacterium
CATCAGGATTTGAAATGAAATATACGCTTTCGCAATTTCCTTGACAAATTCTCATCAGTTTCTTAGTATTGCTACTATGCTTGCCACCGACTACTACCATTGCATCACAGGTTTTCGACAATATTTCTGCCTCTTCTTGACGCTCTCTTGTAGTATAACAAATTGTTTCAAAAACTTCAAGCGTTTTGAGGGTTTTTTTACTAAAAAAATCTAAAATTTTTTTAAAACGCGTTTCCGGGAAGGTAGTTTGGGATACCAGACAGATTTTTTCGGCTTCATCTAAGCTTACAGACTCATAATCTTCATCGATAACCGTAGCCGAATTGTCGCACCAGCCGTTTATCCCCACAACCTCCGGATGATCCTTTTCGCCTGTAATGATTATTCTGTAACCTTCCGCGTGGTATTTCTTTACTATATTATGAATTTTCAATACAAAAGGACACGTGCAATCGATTATTTTTATGCCTTTGGCTTCGAGTTTATCGTAAACGTCCTTTCCTACCCCGTGAGAACGAATGATAACGGTACCGTTATCGACCTCGTCGGGGCTGTCGATAATTTTCGTGCCGAGACGTTTTATTTCGTCGGTTACCGATTCGTTGTGAATAATCTCTCCGAGGATATAAACGCCTTGCCCGTAAATTTTTTTCGCAGTCTCCACCGCGCGCCTTACGCCCATGCAAAAACCGCTGTTTTTTGCAAGAATAACCTTCACTTCCGCTTACCCTCTACTTCCATTTTCCGGGCTTCTTTTATGCTCTCGTTCATTTTTTCGCGCATGATTGCGGTAAATTCATCCGAAAGTTCGGACGTGAATTTTTCGTTTTTAAATTCGTCCAGACTATACGGTTTTCCGATATACACGCAGTTTTTTCCGAATTTTTTAAATTTTTTATTCATTCCTACCGGAATTATCGGAACGCCGGCTTTAAACGCAATAAGGCTTGCTCCGCCGTGAATATCCTGCAGTTCGGTGTTAACCTTATTTCTCGTCCCTTCGAGAAAAACAACAAGCGGTTTATCGTCCTTCAAAACCTTTAAACAAGCCTTGATCGAAGCAAAATCGGGTTTTTCTCTGTCCACGGGAATAGCTCCCAGCGAACGGAACAGCCAATTTTTGAATTTGCCTTTAAACCATTCCTTTTTTGCCATGAAATTTATTTTTTTATTGACAAGATCGACAGCCATCAGCGCGTCGATTTTTGCAAAATGGTTACAGACAAGAACGTAAGCGCCCTTTTTCGGGAGATTCTCCTTCCCTTTTATTTTCGGTCTGTATAAAAGCCTGTAAAAAGGTTTTATTATGAATAATAATAATTTAAACATGTTCTCTGCTCTTTTTTACGTCGTTTAAAATGATGTCCGCAACCTCTTCTATGGTAAGATCGGACGTATCTATAAGTTTAGCGTCTTCAACCTGTTTTAAAGGCGCGAATTCTCTGTGCGAATCGTTATAATCTCTTTGTTTTATTTCTTCGTGAAGCTTGTCGAAATCGACGGGAGTACCGCTTTCGATAAGTTCTTTATATCTTCTCTCCGCTCTCACTTTGCTG
>JAJWOJ010000270.1:1566-2930 GCA_021635425.1 Clostridiales bacterium
GTCTGCGGTTATGAAATACTTAAATTTTGCATCGGGAAGAACATATGAGCCGATATCTCTGCCGTCAAGCACGCAATCCATGCTTTTTGCAACCCGGCGTTGAAGCTCGACCATTTTTTCGCGTACGGTTTTGTGAGCGGAAACGTCGGAAGCAAGCATCGAAACTTCGGGCAATCTTATATCTTTCGAAACGTCTTTGCCGTCAAGCAATGTTATCTGCGAACCGTCATTATATTCAACGCGCACGTCTATATTCTTCATGAGATTTCCGACGGCTTTTTCGTCTTTGACGTTTACGCCCGATAAAAGGCATTTCAGAGCGCAGGCTCTGTACATCGCGCCCGTATCGAGATATAATATATTAAGTTCGTTCGCGATTTTTTTCGCTACGGTGCTTTTTCCGCTCCCCGCGGGACCGTCCAACGCGATATTTATCATTATTCGTTCTCCTTTTCGTGTGTCAGATGCCAGCCAAGAATGCGATAATTAAAATCAGACATTTCCAGCGGCGTATGCCGTGCAAGCCGCAATCGTGATATTGAACCCGCCCGTCAGAGCGTCCGTATCGATTACCTCTCCCGCGAAAAACAAGCCTTTTACAAGCCTGCTTTCCATTGTTTTGGGATTTATTTCCTTGACGGATACTCCTCCCGCGGTTACGATTGCTTCGCTTATATCTCTGAGCGAATAAGGATACATTCTCATATCCTTTATCGCTTTTACGAGTTTTTTTCTGTCTTCGGTCTTCAATTCGTTGTTTTTTACGTCGCCGTTTATTTTCGCGAACTTTATAACTTCCGGGATAAGCGATTTCAAAAGCAAATCGTCGAGCGAATTTTTCAACGCTTTGTTTTTATATTTCCCGAAGTCTCTTAAAACGCGTAAATCGAGCTGCTCGAAGCTCAATGCGGGTTTTAAATCTATAGAAACAGATACGTTACTTAAATCGAGCCTGTTTATATAACTCGAAGCGGAAATAACCGTGGGACCAGATATTCCGAAATGCGTAAACAAAGCCTCGCCGAAATCGGAATAAACTTTCTTTTCGCCGTTATACACGGTTAAAGCTACGTTTTTAAGGGTTACGCCTTGCAGATTTTTATAAAAATCGCCTTTCAGATTCAAGCCCGAAAGCGCGGGAACGGGTTTTATTATCGTATGACCGAGCTTTTCGGCAAACTTATAACCGTCGCCGTCCGACCCCGTCGAGGGGTGGCTTATTCCGCCCGTACAAACAATAACGTTGTCGCAAACAATTTCTTCCTTATCGGTCGTCACCGAGTAAATTTCGCCGTCGCGAGAATTTACGGATAAAACTTTTTCGTTAAGTCTTATTTTCGCTCCCGCTCCTCTCGCATACGATT
>JAJWOJ010000270.1:2940-3524 GCA_021635425.1 Clostridiales bacterium
CGGTTATATCGCTCGCTTTATCCGAAAGCGGAAAAACTCTGTTTCCCCGTTCCGTTTTGAGCCTGACTTTTTCTTCGAGAAATTCCATGAATTTTTCGGGAGGAAAACGCCTTATCGCGCCGTTTAAAAAGCGCGGATTGGAAACGACGTTGGAAAGAAATTCTTCTTCGTCGCAATCATTCGTCACGTTGCATCTGCCCTTGCCCGTAATGTATAACTTCTTGCCGAGTTTTTCGTTTTTTTCTATAAGCAGAACATCTTCGCCGCGATTCGCGCGAAAATAAGCGGAAATAAGCCCTGCGGGGCCACCGCCTATTACAACTGTTTTCATAAGAACTTATCTCCGTTCAGTTTTTCGATAGCGTCGAATGCGGTTCTGTCGTAAGAAATGGGAGTTACGGTAACGAATCCTTTTCTCGCCCACTCCACGTCGCAATCTTCGTCCTGTTCGTGTTTTATCGGATAACCCGTAAGAATAAACGTTCCGTCTTCGTTTTTCTGATACTCGTCGGAATAAAGCTGTCTGCCGAGCTTTGCGATTTTAACGCCGTTTTCTTTCCCGTCGAGCATATTCACGTTCAAAG
>JAJWOJ010000271.1 GCA_021635425.1 Clostridiales bacterium
CTCACTTGCAAGCAATTTAGTTATTTTCCTGTCCAACTTTTGGGGCCCATAGCAACCTCGGTCGCGCCGTTTAAATTTGCGATAAATCAAAATATTTTTAGTTTATTCGGGTTATACAATCTATCGCGTATAGCGGGAGATCGATAAGGTCGCCTTCTTTTTTGAAGTCCGCCATAGAGGTGCGGACGGAAAGTTCCGGCGAAAACTTTTCGCGATAGGTTTTAAGGCTTTTCGCTTTGAGGTTTACTTCGGCTTTTACTTCTAAGGGGATAATAGTTCCGCCCGTATCCGCAACAAAATCTATTTCGCATGAACCTCTGTCGTTGGTGTAGTAATAAACGCCGATATCGTCGATTGTTTTCAGTTGCTGGCACACGTATTGTTCCGTCAACGCGCCCTTGAATTCAATGAAAAGCTCGTTTCCGTCAAGCAAAGTTTGTCTGTTAAGCCCTGCCATGCAACCGAGAAGCCCGACGTCCGAAACGAACAGCTTAAACGATTTTAAATCTTCATATGCTCGTAAGGGTATGTGCGGCTCGTTTACGCGGCTGATTTTATGGACGAGTCCGCAATCGCTAAGCCACATAATCGCCGTTTCGTAGTCTTTTGCCCGTGCGCCCTCGCGGACAAGTCCGTATATAAATTTTTTGTTTTCCTTTGCAAGTTGAGAGGGAATGCTGTTCCACAGCATGCGTATTTTCGGCACGATTTCGTTAGGCGCATGCTTGGAAAAGTCCTGCTCATATGCGGTGAGAATATGCTTTTGAATTTCGCGAACTTCGCCGAAATCTTTATCTTCTGCAAAACTTTGCACGGCTTCGGGCATGCCGCCTACGAAATAATAATGTTTCAAAGCGTCGATGTAAGTCTGTCTGAAGCTTGTAATCATTCCGAAGTCGTTTTTGTCAAGGAGTTCGGCAAAACGGTTTTTTCCTGTCGCCATCAGAAATTCCTTGAATGAAAGGGGATAAAGTTTTAAAAAATCCACTTTACCTACGGGGAAAGACGTTCCCTGATGCAACGCGATACCAAGCAGCGATCCCGCGCACACGATATGATATTGCGGCGCGTTTTCATAGAAATACTTCAAAGAAGACAACGCTCTCGGTACTTCCTGCACCTCGTCGAAGATAAGCAGCGAATTATCGGGGTTTATTTTGCGCCCCGCATATAATTCTATCCCCGTGATCAGACGTTCGGTGTTAAGGTCGGCGGAAAACAGCTCCGCCATTGCGGAATTAGAGTCGAAATTGATATAAATCGTATCCGTATATGCCTGTTTCCCGAACTCCTTCATCAACCAGGTTTTTCCTACCTGGCGCGCGCCCTCGATAATCAAAGGCTTACGGTTCTTGCTCTGCTTCCATTTTAATAGTTTTTCAATCGCAACACGATACATTCTTCCACCTCTGTCTTACCTTTATAACGCTATTGTAGCACAACTTTACAAAAATTGCAACGAAAAAGTGTTGTATGCTACATTTTTTACAACGAAAAAATGTTAAACGTCACACTTTTTACGGCGAAAAAGTGTGACGGGTTGAATATTCGGGAATACCCGATAATTTTTTTGATATGAAAAACGTGTTGAACGATTTTTTTGATTGTTTTTTATCGGGCGAGCAGAGCGTCTTTCTATAGCATTGTTGAAGAAGATCTCCTAAAATCATAGGGATCGCAAAAACAACATCGATTTTACGACGCGTCCTTTTGTCAAATCGCGACTCATTTTCTTTCTCCGCTGCGAACTTTATTATTCCGTGTCGTCATCGCTTTCTGTTAATGCCAGAAATTCGGCGGCGCGGTCTGCGGCTGTATTTTTTTGTTTTACGATTTTTTGGATCGTTTCCGCGATTTTGCGGTTGCTTTTTTCGATCTCTATTGTTTTAGAAATAAGTTCGCCATAGCCATAAAGAAACATAGAGGTTATTCCTATTCCGAGCAATCCGCAAGCAATGATGACAAAACTTATAATGACGCTTATTTTAAAGTATAATACCGCACATATACATGTGATAACCGCGCCGATGAAAAATACGATAAGAGCAAATTTTTTGATTGTTTCTCCTATGTTCGACATATCAAACCTCTTAAATTTATTTTCTCTGATTATACCACAACAAAAAATCATTGTCAACGACGGGTTTCAAACGCAACCGTTTAAGGGTGCAATCGGCTATGGCAGGAAAATTCGACAAATTTCCCACTCCGAGAAAAGTCAGCATGCTGTATTTTTCTGAAGTGAAAATTGTTTTTTGTCTGATGTTTCGGCATATCGGTGATTTCGTTGACGAACGGGGAAGTTAATGGTATAATTTAAATATGTAAATTCGGTTTAGCAAACTGCGGCTATCCGTGAGGGTAAATTATGAATATAAAACTTACGAAAAGAGTGAACGGAATTGCGGAATCGGCCACGCTTGCCATTTCCGCGAAGGCAAAAAGACTGAAAGACGAGGGGGTGGACGTCGTTAATTTCGGAGTGGGCGAACCCGATTTCAACACTCCCGATTATATAATCGAAGCGGCGATATCCGCCATGAAAAACGGGCTTACGAAGTATACCCCCGCTTCGGGTATTCCCGATTTAAAACGCGCCGTTGCGGAAGAAACCGAGCGCGCGCTCGGTATTCGCTTTCAGCCCGAACAGGTGGTTATCGGCGCGGGCGCGAAGCAACCGCTTTATAACGCTATCGCGTCAATCGTTGAAGAGGGCGACGAGGTAATCATCCCCGTGCCGTATTGGGTTACTTATCCCGAACTTGTTAAATACCTCGGCGGAAAGTGCGTTTTTGTTCAGACGAAGCCCGAAAACAGCTATAAAATCACGGCGGAAGAATTAAGAGAAGCGATAACGCCGAGAACGCGCGCGTTTATCCTCAATTCGCCGAACAATCCTACGGGCGCGGTGTATTCCATGGGCGAACTTAAAGCTCTTTCCGACGAGATTACCCGCCGCGACGGAATTTTCGTTATTTCCGACGAAATTTACAGAAATCTCGTTTATGACGGGCAGAAACACGTTTCGATAGCGTCGTTCGGGGAAGAAATCAAAAACCGCACGATAATCGTCGACGGAATGAGCAAATCCTACGCGATGACAGGTTGGAGAGTGGGCTGGGCGATAGCTCCGCTCGAAATTGCCAAAGCCATGACGAGGGCGCAAAGCCATATCACTTCCAACGTCAATTCCATCGCGCAATATGCGTCGCTTGCCGCGCTTACCGAAAGGGAAAACTCGGAAAAGTTCATTTCCGAAATGCACGATACATTCGAAGCAAGGCGGAACGCGGCTATCGAAAGGCTTTACGAGAGAAAAATTTCGTTTATCCGCCCGTGCGGAGCGTTTTATATCCTGGCGGATATATCGAAGTTGCTCGGAAAAACCTCTGCGGGCGGCAAAAAAATAGATAATTCGTTCGATTTTGCCGACGCGCTCTTAACCGAAAACGGCGTTGCGGTCGTCCCCGGGGCGGCATTCGGCGCGGAAGGATACGTAAGGCTCTCTTATGCGT
>JAJWOJ010000272.1:0-2197 GCA_021635425.1 Clostridiales bacterium
CTTTAATCTCTTTTTTCTTTCCGCACACGCAAACAGGCAAACGCTTGTCGCAAATGCAATCGGTTTCGAGATCTTTGAAAGTCTGTTTCACTATTCTGTCCTCTAAAGAATGGAAGGTTAAAATAACTATCCTTCCGCCCTTTTTTAAGGACTTCACTATGTCTTTAATGCACTCGGAAAGCCCGTCCAGCTCTTCGTTGACTTCTATTCTTATCGCCTGAAAAACTTTTTTTGCGGGATGTCCGTTTTGTTTGAACTTGTACGGTATACTTTTATCGATGATATCGACAAGTTCCTTGGTTGTGTTTATCTGTTTCTCTTTTCTTGCTTCGCAAATATTCTTTGCGATGTTGTCTGCGAATTTCTCCTCGCCGTAAACCGAAAAAATGTAAGATAACTTTGCTTTGTCGTATAAATTCACGACTTCCCATGCCGATTTAGGATTGTCGCGGTTCATTCGCATATCGAGCCTTGCTTCCCCCATATACGAAAAACCGCGTTCTCTGTTATCGAGCTGATAACTGCTCACTCCCAGATCGAGAATAGCTCCGTCTATCTTTTCTTCTCCCGCTTCTTTTAAAACCGCGGAAAAGTTTTTGAAGTTCGAATGAAAAAGCTTAAATCTTCCGTTATACTCCGCCAGGCGCGACCGGGCGTTTTTTAACGCTTCGGTGTCGAGATCGGTTGCGATAAGCCGTCCGTCGGGGCTTGTCCTTTTAAGGATTTCCGAAGAATGTCCCGCTCCGCCTAACGTTCCGTCAAAATAAACGCCGTAAGGTTTAAGATTTAAACCGTTCATGCACTCTTCAAGCATAACAGGAATATGCACGAACTCCATTTTACTTTATCCTCTCTGCCAGGATGCTGATATAATCGTCGAAAGACTTTTCTCCGAAATATTCGGCTCTCGTCTCCTCGCCCCAGATTTCCAACCTGTCGAAACTACCGATCGTGACGACGTTCTTTTTAATACCCGCGTATTTTATAAGTTCGGGAGGAAGAGATACTCTTCCGTGCTGATCCATAACTATCGGCATAAAACTTGCCATATAAGCGGATATCGCGAACTGCCCTTCTCTGTCGAATTCGGATATCTTGGATTTATACTCGCTTGCCTTAGCTTCCACAACGGCTTTCGGCGTTACGTATATACAATGGTTAACGCCTTTGCTCAAAAGAAACTCGTTTGGGTCGATTTTGAATTTAGCGGGAATTCGTATTCTTTTTTTCTCATCGAGTTGATGGGCTATTTCTCCCGAAAACATCAAAATCGCTCCTTGTCTTATTTTCTAACGCCTTGCTTGCGTCGTCGAAGAATTCCTGATTCTCTTCTTCGATAAAAATATTATACACCCTTTTTTGAACACTGTCAACCACTTTTGAAAAATTTTTGACTTTGCCCACTAAAAATTTATCACATAAACAAAAAAACGCGCTTGTCAAGGCGCGTAAAAATCGTTAAAATCTTAGATAATTACTGAGATTTTAAACAGTACACAGTTCCGTTACGGTCATCGGTGGCAAAAGTGGTCAAGAATAACCGTATTTTTTTAAAAGCGTTTATTTCCCCGCTTAAAATTTTTGTTTTCGGAAACAATTTTTTTATATCGTTTTTTAAAAAACCGTAATGCGTGCAACCCAAAGAAATAAATTCGGGTACAAAATTCAAATCTTTAAAATTTAAGGAAATATCAGGCTTTTTGCCGCCTTGTCGCCACCTTTCGACGTCGGACGCAAGCGTTTTTTGAGGCATGAGCAGGACATCGCTTCTGCCGCTTACGAGCCTTTTTACGTAGTCGGTTTTCGCGGTGGCAGGAGTGGTCAGAAGTAACCCTTTCGGGTTTTTTCGACCACTACCCGAACTTTTGTTCGTTTTTTCGTTTTCAGGCAAAAACGGGTATACTCCGATAGCTTTATACGGCAATTCGCCGAGTCTGTTTTCCGCACAGCACGACATCGTGTTGCACGCAACGACAAGCAGTTTCGGACAGAACGAATTTATCGTTTCAATCGCCCTATCGAAAACAACGTTAAGTTCCTCTTCGGTTTTATCTCCGAACGGCAAATTTTTTTCGTCGGCAAAATAAATATAATTTTCGTTCGGAAAAACTTTTCTTGTTCTTTCAAACAAGTTCAGCCCGCCCGACCCGCTGTCGTAGAACACAATACATCTCTTATCCATTTTTCTCTCCCTTTT
>JAJWOJ010000272.1:2207-3513 GCA_021635425.1 Clostridiales bacterium
CCTCAAAAACCTTGATCGGATTAAGAATAAGATATTATATGACAGACAATCCGAAAGCATGCCGCAAGACCGAGGTTCGTATTATTCTTGGCTGGCATAACAAAAAACTTACGACGGGTATAGCCGTAAGTTTTCATTATAATATATTTTATCTTGCGGACATAAGCACGTCCATAACATCGAAAGACGGTTGAAGGGCTATGTTTATCGCCGCGGCGACCACTTCCGAACACTCGGTTAAAACGGCGTCGACGTCGCGAAGGGTTACGTACATATCCTCTTCGGGCGATACGGGGTCAAACCCGACCTCACCCGAACAGGCGTCATGCAAAAGCCGCCTTGCGGAAACGACGAACGGAACGCCTATCGCAAGCACGGGAACGCCTAACGATTCCTCGCACAACCTTTTACCGCCAGGCTTGTCCGAACCGCTGCCCGCTTTTATCCCGCAGGACGACAACTGATAACTTCTGCCTATCCTGTCCGTCCTGAACGCGCAAAGCGAATCGACGCAAATAATCAGATCGGGCGAAATTTCACGCGCAAGCCCTTCCGCGATTTCAAAACTGTCAATACCCGTTATGCCCGAAACGCTCGCGGCAAAAGCGCAAACCTTTCTTAAATTTTTGCCGTAATCGGCTTTCCTCGTAGTAATAATTTTTTCAACCGTTCTCTTCCCCAACGCGTCGGCGGTCATATATCCGTTTCCGAGACCTAAAACGAGAACGGAAAAATCATCCTTTAAGCCTATAAAACTTATCGTATCCTTTATGCTTTTTGCAAGACATCTTTCGAAATAAATTTTCTCGTCATCGGTTTCGGGATAAATACCTTTTCTTGAAAGAGTGACGTAGCACCCGCGTTTCAGCCCCGTTTTTTCTTCTTCAGCACGACTTCTTATAACAAACTTCTCTCTTTTAACCCCGTATTTTCCGCTCAGCGTTTCGCATTCTATTCTCCCCGCCATCCCTTCGCTTTCCGCCATATCGACGGCTAAGTCGCACCTTAAACCCGTTCTCCTTTCCATACGCGCACCTCGTTTATTTCGTTTAAAACAATTTCTGCCCCGTTTAAAGCCGAAAATAAAAAATAATACAATATTATTTACAAAAAACGTTAAAATATTCTTGTCAAACTCAAAAAATTGTGATAGAATAGGAGTACTGTAAAAATGAACTTATCAAAGGAGAAAATAAAGTGCCTAACATTAAATCCGCAAAAAAACGCGTTTTGGTAAACGCAAAGAAGAATGCAGTGAACAAGGACAACAAATCGGAAGTAAAATCCGCAATCAAGAAGCTTAACG
>JAJWOJ010000273.1 GCA_021635425.1 Clostridiales bacterium
TTATTGCCTAAAACCGCTTACAAAAGATTTAATTTTTTATATAATATTCCCGAAAGTGGGGAGTACGACAAAACGGCTTTTCAAACTTCGAATATAACGCCAAATTTTGCCACAAATTACTATTCGGCGCGCTGAATTCTGCCTGCGCAAAAAAAGCAGGGGCTTAAAAACCTCTGCTCTTATGTTGTTTATAAGATTTCCCGGCCGCAAGTCGGCATTTTTGCATTGAAAAGATTACTCTTCCGTAAAAGCGTCTTTATTAAGACCGCATACGGGGCAAACCCAATCTTCGGGGACGTCTTCCCACTTAGTGCCGGGAGCGACGCCGCTATCCGGATCGCCGAGAGTTTCGTCGTAAACGTATCCGCAAGGACAAACGTATTTCATATCGCGTTCTCCTTATTTCCCGAAATATCTGTCGAGTAAGCCCTTGAACGCTCTGCCGTGGCGCGCTTCGTCGCGAGCCATTTCGTGAACGGTGTCGTGAATGGCGTCGAGATTCAAAGCCTTCGCCTTTTTAGCGAGTTCGGTTTTGCCCGCCGTTGCGCCGTTTTCGGCTTCGACTCTCATTTTGAGGTTCTTTTCGGTGGAATCGGTTACAACTTCGCCGAGCATTTCCGCAAACTTAGCCGCATGCTCTGCTTCTTCGTAAGCCGCTTTCTCCCAATATAAGCCGATTTCGGGATAGCCTTCGCGGAAAGCGACTCGCGACATTGCGAGATACATTCCCACTTCCGAGCATTCGCCGTTGAAGTTTGCTCTCAAGCCCTCGATGATTTCTTCGGGTGCGCCTTTGGCAACGCCTACAACGTGTTCCGCAGCCCAATTCATCTCGTCTTCTTTAACTTCGACGAATTTATCCGCTTTAGCGTGGCATACGGGGCATTCGGAAGGACAAACTTCCGATTCTACGATCTGTCCGCAGACAGTGCATCTCCATTTTTTCATAATAATCTACCTCTTTTTATTTTATTTACCGAGTTCTTCGGCAAGATTTTCTATTTCGTTTATATTCTGTTCGTTTACCGCAGAAATGATTTTTACCGAGTTTTCCGCAAACGTAAGATTTTTACAACCCGCGAGCATATCCGCCATTTTCTTTTTAGCCATGGGCGCCCAGCTTCCGTTTTCGATGAAAGCAACCGTTCTGTTCTGATAATTATGCTCTGCGAGATCGCCGATAAAATAACGCATGAACGGGAACACGTCTCCGTTATACGTCGTGGAAGCGAGAACGAGTTTGCCGTATCTGAACGCTTCGGCTAAAACGAGCGATCTGTCCGCGCGGGCTAAATCGTAAAGCGCGACGCATACTCCTTTTGCTTCGAGTTTATCCTTTAAAAGCTTCGCGGCTCCCGCCGTATTTCCGTAAACGGACGCATAAGCTATGACGACCCCTTCCTTTTCAACCGCGTAAGACGACCAAATATTATATAATGATATGTAATGCGCGAGATCTTTATCAAGCACTTCGCCGTGAAGGGGGCAGATTTTCGCGATATCGAGCGCGGCGGCTTTTTTCAGAAGAGACTGAGCCTGCGCGCCGTACTTTCCGACAATTCCGATATAATATCTTCTCGCTTCGTCGTCCCAGGGTTCGTCCGAATCAAGATCGCCGAACTTACCGAACGCGTCTGCCGAAAACAAAATTTTATCTTTATCGTCGTAAGCGGCCATAACTTCGGGCCAATGCACCATGGGCGCGGCAACGAAAGTAAGGCTTCTTCCGCCGAGATCGAGCTTTTCGCCGTCCTTAACCTCGAGCCTGTTTTTTGCGATTCCCTTTCCGAAATAATTTTCCATCATCGCGAAAGCTTTTGCCGACGAAACGACAACCGCGTCGGGATATTTTTCGAGAAAGGCTTTTATGTTTGCCGAATGATCGGGTTCCATATGCAGAACGACCAAATAATCGGGGGCTTTGTCGCCGAGAACTTTTTCGATGTTTTCAAGCCATTCTTCGCCGAAATTTTTATCGACAGAGTCCATAACGGCGACCTTTTCGCCTTTTATTATATATGAGTTATAAGAAATTCCGTTCGGAACGGGATATTGCCCTTCGAACAGATCGACCTTGCGGTCGTTAACGCCCGCGTAAAACACGGTGTCGGAAATAAACATGTTCCTCATCTCCTTCGGTCTGCCGCAAGCATTGCGTTTATACCGTATCGCAATCACTTACAGCTTACGATAAAATTATACTTTGTCCGCAAAAATTCGTCAAGGGTTTTTACGAGTTTTGCCGTCTATTTTATCAAACTTTCACCTTATTGATACTGCGTATCGTTAAGCAGAACAACCGAATTTTCGGAATTTTCGCCGAAAAACAGCAGTTAATCGACTTATAGGCTGACTTTTGCCGTTTAATCGTGAATACGGGAATTATAAAAACAATGAATTACGGTCTAAAAAAAATTTCGTGCGGCATACTTTATTTATATCGAAACTTATATCGGAATTTATATCGGATACAGTATAATTTGCGCCGACGATGCTTTGTTTGTCGCCTCGTCGGCACAGATTACGGTGAAAAATATGTTAAAAATCGACAAATTCGTTTTTACGTTTGTTTTTATTCGATTCATATGCTATTATAATTATCGTATATAAGGCGTTGCCTGCCTGGAAGCGATTGTTTCTTACATGCGAAAGAAACGACGCAGCAGGGCGAATGGCTCAGGAGGTTTAATGAAAAAATCAGCAAAAACGGCGGTAATAGTTATCGCCATAATCGCCGCGGTTTTAGGGCTTTTAGCCATCGGGGGGCTTTTTTCTTCAAGAGTAGAATCCCTTTCGACGACCGATTTCTTTAAAAAAGCGGGCATCGAATACAGAGACGCGACAGGCTCCGCCCCGAGCGGCGATTACGTTACGGACGGAGACAAAATCATCGTTTTCAACAAGGAAAACGCTAAAATCGCAAAGATTAAAGTCAACGTTTACTCTGTCACCGGTTACGACGAAAAAGGCAATGCGATTGCCGCTACAAGCCTTTATCCGCAGACGTTTTTCTCTTCCGAAATAGAACTTCTGAAGAAAAACGGCTTGGTTATAGACTGCGTAGACCCCAACCAGGGTTCGTTCTGGTCGAGCCTCGTAATGCCCGCGCTTATGCTTGCGGTAGGCATCATAGCGATTATGATTCTTATGCGCTCGGTTAACGGCGCGAACAAAGGAGCGATGGACTTCGGAAAGACCAAAGCGCGCGTCAATCAGAACGTTAAGGTAAGGTTTGCGGACGTCGCGGGTGCGGAAGAAGAAAAGGAAGAGCTTCAGGAGATTGTAGAATTCCTGAAAAACCCCAAAAAATTCTCTGTTTTAGGCGCGAGAATTCCTAAGGGCGTACTTCTCGTAGGCCCTCCGGGAACAGGTAAAACGTTGTTTGCGAAAGCCGTTGCGGGCGAAGCGAACGTGCCGTTCTTCTCTATAAGCGGTTCGGACTTCGTAGAAATGTTCGTCGGCGTGGGCGCAAGCAGAGTGAGAGACCTTTTCGCAATGGCGAAAAAG
>JAJWOJ010000274.1 GCA_021635425.1 Clostridiales bacterium
TATCTCTTGCATACCACTCATTGAATACGTTTTTGAACGGCGTCAGGTCGTTTTCCGTCTGAATATTGCTGTCTACGTTATCGTTGATCGCAATAAAGCGAATGTCAAGATTCGAGAAATAGATTTCGGTGTAATATCCCACCATTATGTAATCTCTGCCGAATCGCGACATATCTTTAACGATAACCGTAGAAATTTTGCCTTCTTCCGCGTCAGCCATCATTCGCTGAAAGTCGGGGCGATTGAAATTCGTACCCGAAAATCCGTCGTCAACGTAGAATTCAATATTGGTAAAGCCGTGTTCTTTCGCATATTTTGCGAGAATTTCCTTTTGATGAACGATACTGTTGCTATCTCCGACAAGGTCGTCGTCTTTGGATAATCTTGCGTATAATGCCGTTACATCACCTCCGTAATTGTATTTTTTGTTATTTTTAATCGCCGTTTGTCCTATCATAATTGTTTACCTCCGTTATGCGGCAAACAGCGAGTTCGTACCGATTCGCCCGATTGTATCCGCGCGCTTTGGCGGGTTATCAAGCGTTTCATAATATCGAGCGGAGTATCTGTTACGCCGAGTTGTTCCCGCGCTACCACAACGAAGGTTTTATCTCCGATGGAGTGATACTCTAATCTGTAATTGTAATCGTCTTCTTGTCTTTTAGCCGTGTTTTCCGTAAATATAATCTCCTTATCAATGATTTATTTACGCAAAACGGCAGGAAGGGCGGCTTATAATTTGCCGTCTTTTTTCATATTTTTCAAGGCTTCGTAGCCTTCTTTGATTAGTCGGACTTTCGTAATTCCGTTTTCTTCGAGAAAAGCGTTTATCTCGTCATATAAGGCTCTCGGTATCATCGTTCCGAAATTGCCGCTCGCTTGCTTTCTCTTTTCCTTATTTTTTTCCTCATACTTCCTGCGCGTTTTACGCACGGGAGTATCTTCTTTCCGTTTCATTAAGACAAACCTCCGAAAATATAAAATCGTATTGATACATATTATAGTGATTTTATGATCCGAAGTCAAGTTATTTTTGTGAACGGGGCAGAAAACATCCCTTTAATTTTTGTAATTCTCGTTGTTATTCAGTTTTTCTTGCTTTTTGCGTTCTTCTTCGATTTCCGCTTCTATTTGCTGTAACCGGGGAACTTGCCGAACGATGTCGGGAGTGAAGAGCGAAAGAACGGAATCGAAAAAAACTCCGATTGTTTTCGGTTTTCCGTGGACTATACGTCTATATTCCGTCGGATTTGTCCTTGCAAGTTCTTTGCCGACGTTTGTATAGTGGGAATTGTTCTCCTTTTTCTTTTGCAGAGTTTCTGCTTTTCGGGCATATTCGAGCGTTTCGTCCATAGCCCTTGTAAGCCGCTTTGAAAGGTCGGCATTATCTGCCGTTAAAGCGATTACTTGTTCCTGTAACTTTCCGCGTTTCCGTGGGATATTCCCGCTTTTTGCCTCGGTTAAAGCGTCTGTATAAACTTGATTTTCTTCCCGTACGGCTTCGGCTTGCTCGATTATCTTTTTCGCCTTAAATTCTGCGGTGGAAAGGTGTTTTTTCTGACTACCTTCTTTTCCTCGTTGTAAGCCCCAACGTTTTCCGACGGTTTCGTAAAAATCTGTCTGCAATTGTTGCAACTGCGGTTTATCGAAAAGTTGTTTACTGCAAAGCCTGCCGTCTGGTGTAATCGGCATTAAGTTTAAGTGCATATGCGGTGTTGTTTCGTCGTTATGTACCACCGCCGCGATGATATTTTCCTCGCCGTAACGTTCCGCAAAGAATTTGTAACAGTCCGAGAAAAAGTTATACCGTTCGACCTTAGATAACCCGTCGAAAAAAGTTTTATCCGAACCTAACACAAATGAGTTCATAACAACCGCGTCCTTTCGCGGGGATAAGCCTAACTGTTTGATTCTACTGTTTATAAACTCCGTATAAGTTTTTCCGAAATATGGCGTGAAGCGATAATTATTTCTCGTTCGCTCGCTGTCTATCTGCGGATTTGCCGCTTCGTAATTTTCGTCCCGTTCGTTTTCCTTTTCGATATGGGCTACGTCTTGTTTATGGTATTTCTCCATATGACACACTAAATATGAAATGATGATTTTCCTCCTGAAATTTGTTTTTTATTCTCATTGAGCAAAGTGTGTAGATAATCTCTGCCGTCTATTTTTATAGTGGATTTACAGCCTCGCAGAGCCCACGACTTCGCTTGCGAAGTATAGTGGGCTACACTTTGCTCATAAGCCGTCTGTTTTTGCTTCCAAAGTTTTCCCCGCTACGGCGGGCGATATTGATTGTAATTTGTCATATGTTCCTCCTGTTTTTTTAACGCGAAAAAGGTCGCTGATATTTCTTCATCATCGACCTGAGAGTGCGCTATGGCATAAGCCGCAACGCGGTATTAAATTGTCTGTTTCTCTTACATAATAAAGCCTCCTTGTTTTTGTCTAAGAATAAAAAAATCCGCACGAATGTCAATCAACCGTTAAACGGCTATCTTCTTCGTGCGGATTAGTTCCGCTTATTAAATTGTAGGTTGCACTTAAAAAATTGTAAAACAATAAAACCCACACTCCAAACCGCATTTTTACGGTTGAAATGCCTGCCGCAGTAATTGCTCATTCTCAAACGCAACTCTATGGTAAGCGACAGTAATTCTTCGCTACGACCTTTTCGTAGCAAAGCTCATACCCACAAAAAGGAGATGAGCTGACGGGTAAACTTCTTAATTTATATATACCCACACAAAACACAATTCAAACATATGTTCGCGTCTTGATTCTATTTTACCATATCTTTATCGACTTGTCAAGACTCAAATGTCCATAATCGTGGATATTTGGGACGTCTAAAGGATAAATAACAAGAGGATAACAACAAATATTTAAAAGTAAAAAAATTTTTCAGGTCGATTTCAAAATTTAATTGAGCGAAGTTGCAATTTTGCATTGATTTTATCTGCAAGATATGATATAATGTTTTCATCGAATACCTGTAAAAGGAGCGTTATTATGGCGATCAGTTACAAACGGCTATGGAAACTATTAATCGACAAAGACATTAAGAAAAAAGACCTTGTTCAAATGGCAGGGTTGAGTAGCTATACTTTAAACAAGCTCAACAAGGGCGAAAATGTGAATGCTGATACGCTGATGAAAATTTGCGTTGCGCTTAATTGCTCATTTGACGATATCATGGAGATTGTCAAGGAGGATTCTAATCATGAGTAAAAAAACATTTCCATATGCATTTACAACTTTTATTAAAAAGAACTGGATTGCTTGTTTAATACTATTTCTTATACCAATTGTTGCAATAACCATTTTTTCTATACTCATGGCAAAAGGTATTTGCAATATTTCAGATTTAGATTCGATGCTTGGAGGAACTTTAGCTTACTTGGGTACTGTTTTATTAGGAATTACATCAGTATGGCAAGTTGAGCGACAACGAATTGAAAATACGGAGTTGATGAAACAGCAATATTTTGAGAATAATAGAGG
>JAJWOJ010000275.1 GCA_021635425.1 Clostridiales bacterium
GTCTAACGAATATCACCTGATTTTTATAGCCTTCGCCCCAAATATTTAATAATTTTAAATTTACGGCTACACTTGCAAAGTTATAGCGCGGTTCGAAAAAAGAGACGGGAAATTTATCTTTGAGCGGCGCGGCACTCAGGCGGAAAACCTGACGCGTTACATGTTTAACATTGCGCCCGAAAAAGAATATCACACGATAAATAATTTGATTTCGGACATATATTGTGATATACTTAATCCGTGTGTAACCGACCTTTTCATAAAGACTCATACCTTTCGCGCTTAAGAGCATATCGGTTTTGGTGGGAATGTTTTGGAGTGGCACGCAGTGCCGAGAGGCAAGCTTTCCCCTTTCGGGGAGAGTGGCACGCAGTGCCGAGAGAGGATAAGATAAAATTAAACTGAATTTTAAAATCGGAAACAAAGGTGAAAGATGATTAAAGTATATATTTATGCGTCGGACGGTTTAGCCGACTGGGAAGCGGGCTATATAATGGCGGAGCTTAACACAAAAAGATTTTTTAAAGAGAACGCGCCCGAAATTTCGGTTGAAGTCGTCGGATTTTCGAAAAGACAATACAGAACAATGGGCGGAATGCTTTTGAACGCGACGCTTTCCGTTAAGGATATAGAGGTTAGCGATAAAACGTTTTTGCTTCTTTTCGGGGCGGACGCCTGGAATGAAAATAAGCAGAAATACATAATCGACAAGGCAAAGGAAATTCTTCGCGCGGGCGGGCATGTCGCCGGCATTTGCGGAGCGACCGTCGCGCTTGCGAACGGCGGAGTTTTGGACGGCAGAAAGCATACGAGCAACGATAAAGAGCTTTTAAAAGCCGTTGCCGAAAATTATCGCGGCGAAGAATATTACGTAACCGAAAAAGCCGTTTCGGACAGAGGTTTAATAACGGCAGGCTCGGCAGGGACGTTAGAATGGACAAAGCTCATAATGGAAAACCTCGGCGCATTCACACCCGAAACGGTAGACTACTGGTATAAATTCCATACCACATCAAGCCCCGAATATTACAGCTATCTGTTATTGTCTCCGACGAAATAAAACAAGAAAAAATATCAGATAAGCGATTTATAATGGTCTTCCCGCTCGGCGGAATAAAAACAAATTAAAGTGTCCTCACTCGGCGGATATTATCATAAGTTTTGAGCTGAATCGGGAGGAATGCCGTCGCCGCGACTAATTTTTTTGAATAACTTAAAACGGCAAAGAGGGGCTTTTACAGACCTGAAATAAGACGAAATTATTAAATAATCGACTTATAGACTAATTTTTAATGTTTAATTCGCTCTTATTTCAATAGGTCGTTTGCCCCTCTTTATCGCTTTACGACAGGAAACTTGCGTTTTGCGAACCTAAGAAAATTACGAGTGCGGAAAGCCTGCACGGCATAGTTACGGAAGTTACCGTTTCGTTATTTACGGTGACGTCGAGCGTTTGCCCCTGAGACAGGTTAAGGTTTGTTTTAGTCCCTACGGAAGAGAAGTTCTGGCAGTTCAATGCTTCGCTGCTCATTCCGTTGGCGGGGCAGAGCGCAAGCACCGTTCCGCCTGTATAGGTGTAGCCTTGCTCGGTGTCTATCGATGAATTGCCGCCGGACGTGCTGATGATAATTATTTCGCCGCCTGCGAAAACAATGCCCTGATAGGATGTGCGGCTGTTGGAATCCACTCCGTCGCCGCCCGCGTAAACGTAAACTTTTCCGCCCTCGAAGGTTATTCCTGCGCCCGAAGTCGTCGTTGCGTTTATTCCGTCGTCGGACGAAACTACGGAAACATCGCCGCCTTTAATATTGACGAAAGTGCCTTCCAAGCCCTCGTAACTTCCCGTTATAACCACCGTTCCGCCTGAAACGGTTAAGGTTCCGTCGGCATGAACGCCGTCGTCTTTGGAAAAGAGGGTGAGCGACCCGCCTGAAATAAGGACGTTGCCCGTAGCCGTTTCGCCGTTTTCAAGCGTTACGTCATTGTTTGCGTGAATCGAATCGTCATACGAATTAACGGTTGTCGTTCCGCCGGAAATCAGAACTTCGTTGTCCGCTTTGATTCCTTTTGTGGAGTAATTTCCCTTTTCGGTATTTCCGTCCGTCATTCCGCCCATGCCGCCGGGGGTGCCGCCGAATCCGCCGCCAGAGCCTCCGCCGAAATCGCCTGTCGAGGTTGAGTAATTAGTCCAATTGTAAGAAAGCGAGTTTCCGCGAGGTTGGATTGCGAACGTGTCGTAAGAATCGTTCCAGGAAATGTTATCCGTTTTCGCTGCGTATTCGTTTTCCTGCCCCTGTTCCTGCGCGGACGAGTAAATGAAGAACTGCATCGTCTCATAATTTTCGAGCTTGTCGAAAGCGTAGTAATAATAAGTAGTTCTGCCGCCGTTGACGGTTTTCGAAAGAGAAGCGTTCACCCATTTATAGTCGTCGCCGCTCATATATTTAACCGAAAACTTGTAGCTGTCCGAAGTGTAACGGATATATCTCGTGCTTTCGGTTTTTTCGACGGTGTCGGAATAAGGCGAGTAACGGTCGGTGTAAATATTTAAAATCGCTTCGCCCGAAATATCGGCGTTGTATGCGGCGTCGATTCCGTCGCATGCGGCGTAAATATTGACCGTTCCGCCCGAGATCGAAACCGTTCCGCGCTGCTTACCCTTGGAAGAAAGGTCGGTGTTTGTCGTTTTGATTCCGTCGCCCGTTTTTGCGATGAGGGTGAGGATTCCGCTTGAAATACTCACGCTGTCGTTGCCCTTTAAGGCGTTGTCCTCGCAAGTTACCGATAAAGTCAGGTTTTTAACGGAAAGGTCGTCTTTTGTGTGAATTCCGTTGTTTTCGGAAGAAATTACGATAAGTTCGCCTTTGCCGCCGATATCGAGATCGGTCTCGGCGTATATTGCCGAAGAATAAGCCGTTTCGTCGGAAGAGACGTCCTTGCGGGTGTCGTAAATATAGTTTTTCGTGCCTTTCTTCGCCGTAAGCGTAACTTTGTCGCCCGAAAGAACGGTTACGGGGTTCTGCTCGCCGCTGTAAAGGGTTACGCCGCAAAGTTCAAGCTCGAATTTATAATCGTCGCCGCCGTTTATCACGATTGCGCCGTTGAATTCGCCGCTCACCGAACAAACCGTGTCCGCCGAAAGATTCGTAAAAGTGAGCGTTTGCCCGTCCGTCGTCCAGCAGTTGTTCGTTCCTTCCGAACAAGAAATCGCGAGAGTGTCCGCATTGTCGGGAAGATCGTCGGGGATATCGGTTTTTTCGCTGTCCGTTTTTTCACCCGTCGAACCGTCCGTCGAGGCGGAACCGCCCGCACCCGTCTGCGATTCCTGCGGCGGCATATCGGGCGGGAAATCGCCGCTTGCCGAATTGTCGGTTTTTGAGCCGCATGAAGCAAATACGCTTAAAGACATTACGCATATCAGGATAAAAGCCAATAATTTTTTCATAACAAACTCCTTTTCGGCTGTAAATTCAGTCGCATATTTTTGTTGTATAATTT
>JAJWOJ010000276.1 GCA_021635425.1 Clostridiales bacterium
GTTTATAACCTCTATGAGATATTCGCCTAAAAACGACTGTTTCGCAAGCTCCGCAAGCCACTTCGACGGCGTAACCACAGTAAGATTTTTAACGCCCCTGAAGATTTCTTTTTTCTTTGCAAGATTGCGCTTCGCCTTGTCGGTTATCGCTTTCGGGTAATCGTTCAACCTGCCGCAATTGCCGCAATTTTCTCTCCATTTGCCGCATGCGGGATAATCGAAATAAGCGCAATGCCCCGTGAAAGCCCAGCAGTCGTGCAACGTCCACACAACCTTTTTGTCGGCTTTTTTGAGATAATCGAAAAGCACTTCGACGTTAAGGTAATAACCGTGAAGGTTGTGAAGATGAATAACGTCGGGGTTATATTCCTCGATGAACGAAATCAACTTTTTTGTAGCTCTCGCGGCGTTGAATCCTTCGTTATCGAAAAGCCTTGCCTTTAAAGCGTTTATTTTCACGCCGCCGTCCGACGTAATTCTGTAAGCGTATTTTTGATATCTTTCGGGTGCGGCTTTTCTGCCGAACGCTATTTTGCATTCGTGTCCGTTTTCGGTTAATTCGTCCGCAATGTCGGTGCATATTCTGCCCGTACTGCCTATGCCGCAGACCGAATTTATCATCAGAACTTTCATTCGCTTTCTCCGCAAAGATATTTATCGAGTATATTTAAAAGACTGTTTTTATCGAAATGCTCTTTGTAATATTTTTCGGCGTTTTTGCCGTATTCCTTGAGCTTGTCCGAGTTTTTGAGTTCGATTACGGCGTTTGCAAGGCTCTGCTCGTCCCCCGCGGGGCAACAGATTCCGCAGTCCGCATCTTCAATTATGCGTTTCGTCTCCCCCGTGGCGGAAGCCAGAACGGGCATGCGACACGCCATATACGACTGTAATTTTGCGGGAATGGTCTTCGCGAACAGCTCGTTGTTTTTGAAAGAGATAAACGCAACGTCGCACGAGGCGAATATTTTCGGAATCTCTTCCTGCGGTTTTCTGCCCGTAAGCTCGAACATATCCTCCGCGCCCGCAGCCTTGATTTCGCCGATAAAATCGTTTAAATGTCTGCCGTCGCCGACGATGACGAACTTAACGTCCGTATATCCTTGTTCTTTCAGAATTTTTGCCGTCCTCGGCAAAACGTCAAGCCCTTGAGCCTCGCCGATATTACCCGTGAAAACAACCGAAAACCCCTCTCTTTTTTCGGTTTCAGCCTCATAAGGCTTATAAACGTCTTCGGCGTACTGCGGCAGATAAACTACCTTGTCTTTGTCTGCCGAATCTTTTGTCTTTCTGCCGTTTTCGGTTATTCTGTTCCGTATTTCCTCGACAAAACTGTCTGACGTTGCGAATATTTTATAACTTCTTTTATAAATCTTCTTCGCCATTTTCGCGTAATGGGAAAGAACGGATTTGTTATGTATTCCGCCGACTATATCGAGATTATCCGGCCAGAGATCCTGCACGTATAAAAAATGCGGTACTTTCGCTTTTTTCGCCGTTCTCACGCCGACAAGAGCCTGCGTTAACGGCGAGACCTCAAAAGTAAAAACCGCGTCGATTTTTTCTTTTTTAAATAAATTGCGGATTGTCCCCGAAATGACGAAAGAATAATAATTGGCGATAAGCCTGACGGCGGAATGCCCTCTCGAAATTATCGGCAGACGAACTATGTCTACTCCGTTCCACCTTTCTTTTCTTCTTTTCGTCAAGCCGTAGCCTTTATAAAATCTGCCTTCGGGATAATTGGGTATGCCCGTTATCACCGTCACCTTATTTCCGCGTTTAACGAGTTCCGTGCAGATATCGTTTATTCTGAACGGTTCGGGATAAAAATATTGGCTTACGACTAAAATGTGTTTATTCATCTTCAACCTTTTGCGCGGGTTTTCTCGCTTCGGTGAGTTTTAACGATTCCGCCAGAGAAATTTCCGCATACGGCTGTTTGTATTCGCTTAAAGATTTATCGTATGCAAGGCTTCCGAACGCCTTGTTCACAAGCGGAGTGAATAACGCCGCGAGCTTTAAAAGCCACGAAAGCCCTTTAATAAGCGTAACTTTTCTTTCATGTTCCGCGGCAATTTGCTTCACCATTAAAGACGTGTTCGAATACTCGGGGTTTTGCGGGAAGAAAATTCCCGATTCCTCGTTGTCGATCATAAGTTTTACGAATCTCACGAGATTCCCGACGTATAGCATCGACCTTTCGTTTTTAACGTTCGGGAAAAACCTCATTTTTTGCGCGATGTTTGCAAGAACGGGATAATTTCCTTTGCACCCCTTGCCGTAAACCATCGGCGGACGAAGAATCACCACTTTGAAATCTTTATCGCTTAGAGGAAGAAGCCCCTCTTCCGCCATGAGCTTACTCATTCCGTAATAATTCGCGGGGGCGACGGGGGTATCTTTCGTTATGATTTTTCTTTTGCCGATGGGCGCGCTGTCGCCGTAAATAATCGCGCTGCTCATGAAAATAAATTGTTTAACGCCGTCCGCTTTGGCTTTTTTCGCCGTGTCGATCGCAAGATCGGCGTTGACTTTTTTATATAATTCTTTCTTCGCTTCGTCGAATTTCCCGTCGTCGCAATGAGCAATGCCCGCAACGTGGTAAACGGCGTCGTACCCGGAAAAACTTTTTTCCCGCCACGTTCCGTCCATAAGGCTCATCGTCGTAACTTCGTATTCGCCGGGGAACTCTTCAAGATATCCGGAAAAGCTTGTCCCGATAAAGCTGTTTGCGCCCGTAATCAGAATTTTTTTCATCAGTTATTCCCCGTTTCGGTAGACGCGTTTTTCTTGTTTCCCGCTCCCGCAGACTTATTCGTCGCTTCGAAACTCGTAACCTCCTGAATGTCGCTTTTCGCCTTTTCTTCCCTTTCCCTCTTAATTTCGCCCGTGCCGCCTTCAACGACGCCTTCGTGCTTAACAACCGATTTTATCGTGCCGAAAAAGCATTTCACGTCGAACGCGAAGCTCATTTTTTCGACGTATTCGCCGTCGAATTTGGCTTTGACGGGAATTTCAAGCTCGTCTCTGCCGTTAATCTGCGCCCAACCCGTAAGCCCCGGGCGGACGGAATTCGCGTTATACCTGTCCCTTTCCTCAATCAGATCGTCCTGATTCCACAGCGCGGGACGAGGACCGATGATAGCCATCTGCCCTACGAAAATATTGAAAAGCTGCGGAAGCTCGTCCAGGCTGGTTTTCCTTAAAAACTTGCCTATAGGCGTAAAATATTGATCGGGATTTTCAAGCATATGCGTGGGAACGTCTTTCGGCGTCGACATCTTCATCGTTCTGAATTTGAGTATCTTAAAGAACTTTTTGTTTTTTCCCACTCTTTTCTGCGTGAAAAGAATCTTCCCGGGGTCTGTAACGAAAATCAGTATCGAAATAATAATCCACACGGGAGTGAGGACTATTATCGCGATAAACGATATCAGAAAATCAAGCAATCTCTTGAAAAATTTCTTATACATACTTTTTGTA
>JAJWOJ010000277.1 GCA_021635425.1 Clostridiales bacterium
CTATACGAAACTGCGCCTGCGGTTTTTAAAACCGCAGGCGCAGAATCGGTAGATTAAAACTGTTGACTTGATGTGCGTTATGACTTAGCTTTTTAAGCTTTTTGATTTGTTTGCCGCGACTTTTTAATCGCAAGACCCGAAAGAAATCATTTCTTTTTGATTTGTTGCGAATAACCGCAGCCTTTGCAATGCGCGCAGTCGCCTCCGCAATCGCAATCGTGCTTGCCTTGTTTTTTTCTCACTATCGCGGCGATACCTACTCCCGCGACGATACAAACGCAAACTATTATAAGAATTATTTCAAAAGGTCCCATATTTTACTCCTTTGAGCCGCAATAACTTGCGACTTTAGTCACCTGCAATTATGCAAGCGTTCTGTTTTCCTTTGCGGCGAGGTTCTTGTTTCTCATGACTATGATAACCGTAACCGCCGCGATAACCGCCGCCCAGATGAATGCCGTCCACCATGCGGAGCCGATCGTATAAAGCATCGCGCCTACGATATAGGAAGTTGCAACCCAGAAGAATAACGTCCATTTGTAACGTCTGTTATCCTGGAGTTCAGCCTTTGCCGTTCCGACCGCCGCGAAACACGGAATCGTGGTCATATTGAAGGCGATGAATGCGAGAAGTCCTGGAATTCCAATACCCGTTGCGGCGATCATTGCCTTAACGGCGCCGATACCCGCTTCGCTCGAAATGTTTGCAAGCCCTATCTTATCCGCAACGGCGGGGATAGCCGTAAGGCAAGCCGCCAGAGTTCCGAAAGTCGAAATGACGTTTTCTTTTGCGATAAGTCCCGAAACCGCCGCGAGAACGAATACCCAGCCGTATTCTCCGAGCTGACTTCCGAAGCCGAGCGGAGTGAAGAGAGGCTGAACAAGCATGGATACGCTTGCGAGAATACTCTCGTTAATTTGTTCGTCTTGAAGAAGGTGCCAGCTGAAATCGAAATGGGTAAGAACCCAGATGACGATCGTCGAAGCGAGGATTATCGTGAATGCTTTTTTAACGAAGTGCTTCGTCTTATCCCAAAGGTGAGCCATGAGGTTCTTGAACTGCGGCGCGTGGTAAGCGGGAAGTTCCATGATGAACGGAGGCGTTTCACCTTTAAGGGAAGTGTTTCTCATAAGAAGTACCGAAACGATTGCCGTTATGATACCTAAGAGATACATCGAATAAGTGATAAGGTCTGCGTTTATCCCCGTGCCGAGAACGAGCGCGCCCGCAACGGCTGTGAGGATGGGAAGTTTAGCGCCGCAGGAGAAGAACGGAATGACACGGACTGTTGCCGTTCTCTCCTTTTCGTCTGCTAAGGTTCTGGTGTTTATCATTGCGGGAACGGAACATCCGAAGCCCATTATCATGGGAAGGAACGCTCTGCCCGAAAGACCGAATTTTCTGAACATTCTGTCGAGAATGAACGCGATACGCGCCATATAACCCGAGTCTTCCAGAATGGAGAAGAATAAGAACAATACGAGGATCGGGGGAAGGAAGGAAAGAACGGCGGTTATACCTTCGATAATACCGTTGTTGATAAGCCCCTTAGCCCAATCTGCCATCGAGCTTGCTTCAACCTTTTCCTGAATGAAGCCCGAAAGCTCGCCGACAAGCATATCGTTCCATATATTGTTGATTACAACGCCCGGAGAATACAAAGTTCCGTCGTAAATCGTCGCGAGCCATCTTCCGCCGTAGTTAAGCACGGGAACGAGGCTTCCGAGACGACCTTCGTCATCCGCGACGAACTCTCCGTCTTCACCTTCGATCGAATAAGTTCCGTTTGCGTTTTTCGTTACGCCTTCGCCGGTTGCGAGAACGTAGTTACCGTCTGCGTCCATATAGTAATCGAGGTCGTCTTCGTAAACGACGTTGCCTTCGTCGTCTTTTTCGACGAACGCTTCGTTATCCGAAAGAGCGGGCATCCAGCCGTCGCCGAATCCGTTCAGATAGAAAAGATTTTCCGAGAACGTAAGGTGGAAAATAAGGAAGAGAACCACGAGGAAAATAGGAATACCCCAAACCTTGTGCGTTAAAACCTTATCCGCCTTATCGGAAGACGTCATCTTGAATTTATCTTTGTTTTTATGGGTTACGACGGGAGCAAAATTCTTTGATATGTATTTATATCTCGCGTCCGCAACCAAAGCTTCGAAATCGTTTCCGAAAACGGCGTCGTTGAAAGTCTTTTTGAAGGCATTGACCATTCCGAGCGTTTCTCTGTGCATTTTAACTTCGATTTCGTCGTTTTCCACAAGTTTAACGGCATGGAACAAAGGATTTGCCACTTTCTGACCTTCGAGAGCGATTTTAACGTCGCCGATGAGATGAGTGAGCGCCGAACCTTCGAGAACGGTAGAGCCTTTTCTCGGACGTTTGCTTTCGCTATAAGCCTTATCCATAAGCTCTTTCAAGCCTTTTTCTTTAAGAGCGGAAATCTTTACGACGGGAACGCCGAGTCTGTTTTCGAGCGCCTTTTCGTCGATTTTGTCGCCCGCTTTTTCAACGGCGTCGATCATGTTGAGCGCGACTACCATCGGAACGTCTATTTCGAGAAGCTGAGTGGTAAGATAAAGGTTACGCTCTAAGTTCGTAGCGTCGACGATGTTGATTACGCAATCGGGCTTTTCGTCTAAAACGTAATTTCTCGCGATTACCTCTTCGGGAGTGTAAGGCGAAAGAGAATAAATACCCGGAAGGTCTACTATCGCAACGGGTTCGGCGCATTTTTTGTAAACGCCGTCGCGTTTATCGACGGTAACGCCCGGCCAGTTGCCGACGTGCGCGGTAGAACCCGTCAGACTGTTGAAAAGCGTAGTTTTTCCGCAATTCGGGTTGCCCGCCAAAGCAAATCTTTTCATTATTTAGTTACCTCCATATTCACGCAAACCGCTTCGGTTTTACGAAGAGTAAGCTCATAGCCTCTTATCGTGATCTCGATAGGGTCGCCTAAAGGGGCTTTCTTTCTCATAAGAACGTCTGCCCCGGGCGTTATGCCCATGTCGAAAAGACGCCTTTTGATTTTGCCTTCGCCGACGACGGATTTTACAATCCCTTTCTCGCCGATCTCAAACAAGTCCAGTGTTTTTTCCATATAATTTCTCCTGATAGATTTTCTTTATTTTGCGGTTCAAGTTTTTCTTATGCGACGAAAATTTTCGTCGAAAGATTGCTGTCGAGCGCGATTCTTCCGTCTTTGATTTTCACAACGACGCTTCCGCCGCTCGAACTCAGAACGGTTATTTCGCCGTCAACCGTTATTCCCAAACTTTCCAGATGCTTTTTAAGCTTATCGTCCGCCGTTATTCTCACTATTTTAAGCTGTTGATTAAGCGGCGCCAAAACTATCGGCATAACTTCTTCTCCTTTTGCTCCTCGTCCGCCCCTTTCGGGTTCTGCTCGTTTTCGCCCGAAACCTTGCTCGCGGTCGCTTGCAAATATGAATAATATTTCAAATTCATTTTCATTATAGC
>JAJWOJ010000278.1 GCA_021635425.1 Clostridiales bacterium
TGGCGGTTGCGGAACAAAGTATTAGTCTGAAAACACGCCGCAAGACCGAGGTTCGGATTGTTCTTGGCTGGCATAGCTCTCGGGCATTTCTTCAAGGCTCATTACAGCCTGCTCTATTCTGTCTATTTGCTTCAACGCGGTTTCGCCCGCCAATAATTTATAAATCAAATAATCGGCAATGGAATTCAAATCTTCTTCCGCTTTTTCGGTCGTAAACACTTGATATTTCATATATTATACTTTTTGCGAACGCCCGAAAAAACTTCGGTTGCGGGCTTTACCCGACCGTTTTTAGCATCGTCGAAACCTTTTTGTATTTCTGCATTAAACTCCTCTTGCGTCATATTGCCTGCATCAATCGGATGCGCAGGTAATTTTACTTCAAACGGCAACCCGCCCTGAAGTATAATTTGTTTGTAAAACATATTTATTGCGTTCGACGCGGGGATTCCGAGTTGTGAAAGTATCGCTTCGGCTTCGCTTTTTACGTTCGGTTCTATTCTTGCATATAAATTTGCAGATTTTGCCATTATACCACCTCCAATATTTATTTTGCTTCTTTACACCTATATTATATTCAATTGTGCGGACAAAAGCAATACTTTTAGTAAACTTTCTGAATTTTTTTAATTTTTTTTGAAGAACCCCATTAAAACGCTTTACAACTTTATTGTGATGAAGTATAATGGAGATACTTTAGCGAGCTAAATTATTAAAGTGAAACAACAGGAGATCACAAACATGAAGAAAATAATAACGATTATCGTTGCTGCAGTTATGTCGTTAGCGGCGTGCTTTGCTCTTACGGGCTGCGGCGCGACGACCTATAAAGACCTTACCATCGTAGAAATCGGCGGCGAAACAGAATCTTTCGGCATAGCTTTCAGAAAAGGTTCCGATTTAACGAGAAAAACGGAAGAAGCCATAAAAGAGCTTATTAAGGAAAATAAACTTTCCGAACTCGCTAAAAAATACGGCGTTGCAGGCGTAAGTGAATACGAACCCGTTGCCGACGCCAACGAAAGCAGCGACGACTTCACAAAGATAAAAGACAGGGGAACGCTTATAATAGGAATTACCGATTACAAACCCATGGATTATCGTGAAGAAGGAAGTTCAGAATGGATAGGCTTCGACGCGGACCTCGCAAAATCGGTTTGTGCAAAGCTCGGAGTTACCGCAGAGTTTAAGGAAATCGAATGGGGCAACAAACTTCTCGACCTTAAGTCCGGGAAAATCGACTGCATATGGAACGGTATGACTATAACAGACGAAATCACCGGCGCGGCGGACGTTACCAAACCTTATATGGAAAACAGACAAGTTGCCGTAGTTCTTAAAAAGAATGCCGACAAATATTCCGGCGTAGACAAAATGGGCGGACTGCGAATCGCGGCGGAAACGGGTTCTGCGGGAGAAAGTTTCATCAAAGCGAACTCGTCTTTAAGCGGCGGACTTATTCAGGTAGACGCACAATCGGACGCTTTTCTCGAAGTTATGTCGGGGAAGAGCGATGTGGCTATTGTGGACTATATGATGGCGCGCGCCCTGATAGAAGGCTGAAAATAACTTTATATACGAAAGCGGAAAGCTTTAAACTATGCTTTCCGCTTTAATCGGTTTTTTAATATGTTAAATCTTTTACTTGACGCCTCTTTTTTTTCTATATCGTTAGACCTTTTGGCGGGATTCGGGGAAACGCTCAAAATTTTTGTCGTAACTCTTCTGATATCTCTCCCCTTAGGACTTTTAATAGCGTTCGGATCTATGTCCGGGATAAAGCCGATAAAATGGCTTTGCACGGGTTTCGTGTGGATTATAAGAGGCACTCCTTTAATGCTTCAACTGATCGTGGTATATTACGGACCGGGACTTATTTTCGGACAAGGCGCGGGGCTTAACGCTTATTTATCTACCTTTATCACTTTCGGTATAAACTATGCCTGTTATTTCTCCGAAATCTACCGCGGCGGAATACAGAGCGTTTCTAAAAGCCAGACGGAAGCGGGACTCGTTCTCGGAATGACGAAAAGTCAGATATTTTTTAAAGTCATTCTTTTGCAGGTCATAAAAAGAATAGTTCCGCCTATGAGCAACGAAATAATAACTCTCGTCAAAGACACGTCGCTTGCAAGAGTGATTACATTTTACGAGCTTATTTTTTACGCGCAGAGATATATAAAGAACGGCGGTCTTTTGTGGCCTTTGTTCTACACCGCGGTTTACTATCTCGTATTCACCGCGATATTAACGCTTTTCTTCCGTTGGCTCGAAAAGAAACTTTCTTATTTCAAGGTGTAAAAAATGAGTTATCTCGAAATTAAAAACTTTACTAAAAAATACGGAGAAACCGAAGTTTTAAAGGGCATTGACCTGAATATGGAAAAAGGCGAAGTCGTTTCCGTAATAGGTTCGTCCGGGTCGGGAAAAACCACTCTCTTACGGTGTATAAACTTTCTGGAATTCCCTGACACGGGAAAAATGGTTTTAAACGGCACAACTCTTTTAAACTGCGGTGAAAATATTAAATACGGCTACAACGAACTGCGTGAGAAAAGACTTAATTTCGGATTGGTCTTTCAATCTTTCAATCTTTTCCCGCAGTACAGCGTTTTCGAAAACATTGTTCTCGCCCCCGAGCTTTTATTGAAAGAGCGATATAACGAATTCAAAAAAAACGAAAAAGACAAAACCGTTCGCGCTGAATTCCTTAAGTCGGAAAAAGCCAAAATAACGGCGGAAGCGGAAGATCTTCTCAAAAAAATCGGATTATCGGAAAAAAGAAACTCTTACCCGTGCGAACTTTCGGGAGGACAATGCCAACGGGTAGCGATTGCGCGCGCGCTTGCGTTAAAGCCTCGCATACTCTGCTTTGACGAACCGACTTCGGCTTTGGATCCTGAGCTTACAGGCGAAGTTCTCAATGTAATCAAATCTCTTAAAGACGAAAACAGGACAATGATAATAGTCACCCACGAAATGGGATTTGCCAAAAATATATCCGACAGGGTTGTTTTTATGGCTGACGGCGTTATTTGTGAAGAAGGGACGCCGCAAAATCTGTTTTCGAATCCTCAAACGGATAAACTGAAATCATTTTTAAAAAATTCAAGCAATAAGGATAAGGACGGTGAATAAAAATGTCTGAAAATTTAAAAGACGACCATAAAGAACTATTTGAGGCGATATTAAAACTTAAAACGCTAGAGGACTGCGAAGAATTTTTCAGCGATCTCTGCACTTATAAAGAACTCGATTCCATGCTCGGAAGAATAAAAGCGGCAAAACTTCTTCTCAAAGGCGAAACCTACGAAAAAATAATAAAAGAAACAAATATTTCTTCCGCTACCCTTTCCCGCGTAAGCAAATGCGTAAAATACGGCGCCGGATATAAAAAATTCTGTCAATAAAAAACCCGACTTACACGACACAAAATTGCAACATGTTGCAGTTTTGTGTCGTGTGCGGTTTAAATT
>JAJWOJ010000279.1 GCA_021635425.1 Clostridiales bacterium
AAATAATACCCGCCGAACTATTGACAAAAAATATAATAAATGTTAAAATTTTAAAGAATATAAACTATATTTGACGAATTATATTTTATGCTTCGTCAAGGAGACAAAGAATGAAGAAAATTATTGCTTTAATCTTATCGCTTGCGCTTTCCGCAACGCTTTTCGCAACGCTTGCGTCCTGCGACAAAGACAAAAAATCCGACACCACCGTTAAATACGAATGGAACACCACCGAAGATTCGGACGGCGTTGTAACCCTTACGTCATACTCCGTTTCGGACGCGGCTAAAGACCTTATCTCAGACAAAAAGTATACGGAACTTGCGGAAGGATTCACAAAGAACGCTCCCGACGGCAAGAAATACGATAAAGATACCGTCAAAACGGTAACCATTCCCGAAAACGTAAACAAAATCGCGGCGGGCGCCATAGACAGCCTTTCCTTTATCGAAGAGCTTATAATCGGCGAAAACGTAACCGAAATCGAACTCGGCGCTTTCTCCAACCTCTCTTCGCTTAAGAAAATCACCCTTCCTTTCACGGGCAACAAGCTCGGTGCGGCGGGCGAAAAGAAGCTTTTCGGTTATATTTTCGGAACGGCTTCCTCTTCTTCCCTTACTTCCTGCACGCAGACTTATAACGACGGCGACAGCAGCAACACCGCAACTTATTACGTCCCCACGACTTTGGAAGAAGTTGTCGTTACGGGTACGATCAAAGAAACGAGCCAAACTTTCAAAGTCGTTAAAGACGAAGACGGAAAGTATATCATAGACGAAGAAAACGGCACGGAAGTTACTTTCGTTTCCGAAAAAGAGAGCGCGGTTCAGCCTTATGCTTTCTACGGAATCACCACTATCAAAAACGTTACCGTAAGCGGTAATCTTATTTTTGCCAACACCTTCAACGGCTGCACGGCTTTGCAGAAAGTGGTTATAAACGGCGAAAACGTTGAAGTTAGAAAGAGCGCGTTCAACGGCTGCACTTCTTTGAAAAACGTTACCGTTAAAGCAGACGAAGGCTTCAAAGGAATCGTTACGATCGGCGAAAGTGCGTTCAGCGGATGTACCGCCCTCGGCGTAAGCGACAGCTTCTCGCTCGGAAAGCTCGCTCTTCCCGACGCAACCAAAATCGAGGCTTCCGCATTCAGCGGCTGCACCGGAATGGTTACTCTCAGCCTGAAAAAAGGTCTTAACGTCGAAGAAGCGGTTGCCGAGAAGGCATTCAACGGCTGCACCGCTCTCATCAAGGTTTCGGTAGGCTCGAACGTAATTGCGGACACTTCGGATAATCAGATTCTTGAAGACAGCACGCTCGGGAAAATTTTCTCTTCCTGCAACAGCAAACTCTATAAGGAAGCCGAAAAAACCGAAACTTCCGCAAACTAAAAAGCAATAACAAAACTTAAATTCAACGCCCGACGGAAAATTTCCGTCGGGCGTTTTGTATGACAAATATATTAAATTCAAACTGCATTCTTATAGCTTATAATTATATGGCACGGAGTAAATATCAAACTCGAAACCATTAACGGGATATTAAGGGTAAACACTCCGCAGACGATAAATAACACAGAAGGAACAATCGATAAATACATCGACTTCCGAACGGAACTTTCGTTTCTAAATACTATCCATCCAAGAACATAAGCTACGGTTAAAACCGCACCCGAAACGAGGTATGCAATCCACCCTCCTTTAAACCAATATCCGAGAACGGCAGGTTTTATATTGAAAAAGATAAATACAAAGCAGCCTATGCCAGCCAAGAGTAATACGAACCTCGGTCTTGCGGCGTGTTTTCAGACTAATACTTTGTTCCGCAACCGCCATATACGGGTGTATTATGCCGTTTGCGCGCCGCGTCTTAGCCTAAAAACGCGCCGCAATACTTGCAGGCAACCAAAACGTCGCTATTTTCGATGATTTCTGTCGAAGGCGACTTTGTTCGTACTCGCTGTACGGGCGAAGGCGAATTCGGCATAAAGCGCGGAAATATCGGCGTTTTGGAGGGGTTCGGATTATTCTTGGCTGGCATACGACCGACCTGTTCAAGCGTTTCAACGGCTTTGTTTTTATATTTGTTTACGAATCCGTCCTTGTGTTTGATCGCGAAAATTATATTCGGAATCATTATCACCGCAATGAATATCAATCCGTAAAAATTAAACCATTTCATATTCAGATTCCTTTTTTTGAAAATTATATCGCGAATATCAAATAAAGTCAAGCAAACCGCCCGCAGACCTTTATTTAAGGTCTGCGGGCGACAATTTGTTTATACTTTTTGAGCTTTGAATTTAACTTTTAAAGCAACGATCTGTATAACTCTTCGATATCTTCAACCGACGTTTCTCTCGGGTTGCCGGGGCGGCAAGCGTCGGCATAAGCCGATTTCGCAAGCGCGGGGATATCTTCTTCTTTTACTATTCCTTTAAGGGTTGTCGGGATTCCTACGTCCTCGGAGAGCTTTTTGACAGCGTCAACAGCCGCCTTTCTGTATTCCGCCTGAGACATCTTCTCAACGCCTTTAACGCCCATGGCAATCGCTATATCGCGGTATTTCTCGCCGGTGTAATCCGCATTGTATGCCATAACGGTGGGAAGCAAAATAGCGCAAGCCTTGCCGTGAGGCGTGTCGTAATAAGCCGAAAGGGTGTGAGCCATCGAGTGGTCTACGCCTAAGCCGACGTTAGAAAAGCCCATGCCCGCAACGTACTGCCCGAGAGCCATTCCTTCTCTGCCCGCTTTTTCGTTCTTAACAGCCGCGCGGAGAGAGCGGGAAATAATTTCGATAGCTTTTATATGGAACATATCCGAAAGCTCCCACGCGCCTTTGGTTATATAACCTTCGATTGCGTGCGTGAGCGCGTCCATACCCGTTGCGGCGGTAAGCCCCGCGGGCATCGAACTCATCATGTCGGAATCGACTATCGCAACGATAGGAATATCTTTGGGATCCACGCAAACGAATTTACGTTTTTTCTCCTCGTCGGTTATAACGTAGTTAATGGTAACTTCCGCCGCCGTACCTGCGGTTGTGGGAACGGCGATGATCGGCGCGCACTTGTTCTTCGTGGGCGAAACGCCTTCAAGTGAGCGAACGTCGGCAAATTCGGGGTTGGTGGCGATTATGCCGATTGCCTTCGCCGTGTCCATAGACGAGCCACCGCCGATTGCTACGATTACGTCCGCGCCGCTCTTTTTAAACGCCGCGACGCCGTGTTTAACGTTATCTATCGTAGGGTTAGGCTTAATTTCGCTGTATACCTCGTATGCGATGCCGTTTTCATCCAGAACGTCGGTAGCTTTCTTCGTAACTCCGAATTTAATCAGATCGGGATCGGAACATACGAACGCTTTTTTGAAATTTCTGTTTTTAATCTCGGTTGCAAGTTCTTTGATAGCACCTGCGCCGTGATAGCTCGTTTCGTTTAAAACAAATCTGTTAACCATAATGCAATACTC
>JAJWOJ010000280.1 GCA_021635425.1 Clostridiales bacterium
GTAGAGATATTTATTTAAATCGATTTATTATGCTATAAAAAACTATGTTCTTATCCTTTCGGACTGGTTTGTGGTCTTTTTCTTCAGAGTTTTTTATAGATAGTTTTCAAAGTGTTTTTCTATTGTCTTGTCAGAAAAATCGGTATAAAAAGGTTGCCGAATATAAATATTTTCTGTAAAATTCGGCATAATACCTAAGAAAATCGGCACCGAAAAAATATTTTTAAAATTTTTTGCGAAAACACTTGACAAAGGCGGATAAGAGTTATATAATGGTGTCGAGTTAGCACTCGAGGCTAACAAGTGCTAACAAATAAAGATAAGGAGTGCCAGGAATATGGGGCTGTCGGACAGAAAGAAAAAAATACTTCAGTACGTCGTTGACGATTATATCGAAACGGCTGTACCCGTTTCGTCCAAGAGCCTTACCGAGCGTCATTTGAAAAACATCAGCTCGGCGACGGTGAGAAACGAGCTTTCCGCTTTGGAAGAGCTTGGATATCTCACTCAGTTGCACACCTCGTCGGGAAGGGTTCCGTCGGCGGAAGCTTACAAGCTTTACGTCAGCGACCTTATGGTGAAAGATAAACTTTCGACCAAAGAGCTTGACTATATCAAGAAAATTTTCCTTGATAAGGCAGATAATTTGGAAGAGGTTATCAAAAACACCACGAAGGTTATAAGCGAACTTACTTCTTACACGTCGGTGGGTATTCAGAGTCACGACTTATCTGAGAAGATCGTCAGCATAAAGTTTTTCCGTTATAAGCCCGACAGCGCGCTTGTGATTATCGTTACGGAGCTAAGGCTTTTGAAAGATAATTTCATAACCGTTCCCGAGGGAATGACGGACGATCAGCTTAAAGACGCCGAAAAAGTTCTCGATAATATGTGCAAAGGCAAAACTTTCGACGAGATTTGCGATATGAAACCCGAAATGGAAGACAGTTTCATGGGCTACAAAAACATTTTCGTCAACGTCATCGAGGCTTTGAAGACATATATGCAGACTACGGACGAGGACGTCGTTATGGCGGGCGAGGATAAAATTCTCGACCACCCCGAATATGCCGATATCGGAAAAATCAAAGATTTCCTTTCGGTGGTTACGAGTAAGGACAAAGTTATGAACCTGCTCGTGGACGAAAACCGCGATATCAAGATAAACGTCAAGATAGGCGCGGACGGATACGACGATATCCCCAAAGAGTGTTCGTTGGTTACGGCAACTTATTCCGCAAACGGCACGAAACTCGGTACTTACGGCGTGATAGGACCTATCAGAATGGACTATCAGAAAGTCGTCGCCGTACTTGAAAACGTAGGCAAAATTTTAGAGAGCATATTGACAGGAAAATAGGAGGACAAACGCAAAAATGTCGCATCATGGGAAGAAACATTACGATGAACAAAACGAAGCCGAACGCAAAGAAGAAGTTCCTTTGAACGAGGAGGAATCCGAGGAAAAGGAGATAGAAGCCGAAACGGACGAAGTCGATAAGATGACGGAAGCGGAAGCCAAAGAATATTTGCGCAAAGCCGACGCGGCTAACTCAAAACTCAAAGAAGAAATCGAAGGATTGAAAAAAGAGTGCGAGGAAGCCAAAAACGACTATCTGAGGGCGAGAGCCGATTGCGAAAATGTCCGTAAACGTAAGCACGACGAAGTGCGCGCGGCATTCGACGACGGCAGGTCAACCGCGATAGAGAAGATATTGCCGATAGGCGACAGTTTAGACTGGGCTTTGAAAATGCCTTTGGACGACGGAACGAGAGACGGAATAGAGAAGCTTTTAAAGAAGTATCACGAAACGTTATCGGCGCTCGGCGTTCAGGAATTTTCTCCCGAGGTCGGCAGTAAGTTCGACCCAAGCACCGCAAACGCGGTTATGACGGTGGCGAAGGAAAGCGAAAGCGACGAAATCGACACGGTTAGACAAGTTTACGGCAGAGGGTACAAACTCGGGGAAAAGGTAATGAGATACGCTCAGGTATCCGTTATCAAAGAATAAAACAGATTATAGAATAAAGGAGATAAATATTATGAGTAAAGTTATAGGTATAGATTTAGGTACTACAAATTCCTGCGTCGCGGTTATGGAAGGCGGCGAACCCGTCGTTATCGCAAACGCGGAAGGTTCGAGAACCACTCCGTCGGTAGTGGGTTTCCAGAAAGACGGCGAAAGACTCGTCGGTCAGATCGCTAAACGTCAGGCTGTTGCAAACAGCGACAGAACGGTTATCTCTATAAAGAGACACATGGGCAGCGACTATAAAGTTACGATAGACGGAAAACAGTATTCTCCGCAGGAAATCTCCGCAATGATTCTTGCAAAACTTAAAAAGGACGCGGAGGCATATCTCGGCGAACCCGTTAAAGACGCGGTTATCACCTGCCCCGCATACTTCACCGACAGCCAGAGACAGGCTACCAAAGACGCGGGCAAAATCGCAGGACTTAACGTTCTTCGTATCATAAACGAACCTACGGCTGCGGCTCTTGCTTACGGTCTCGATAAAGATAAAAAATCTCACAAAGTTATGATATACGACCTCGGCGGCGGTACGTTCGATGTATCCATCCTCGATATCGGCGACGGAGTGTTCGAAGTTCTCGCAACCAACGGTAACTGCATGCTCGGCGGCGACGATTTCGATAAGAGAATCATGGACTACGTCGTTGACGACTTCAAAGCAAAAGAAGGCATCGATCTTTCCAAAGATAAGATGGCTATGCAGAGAATCAAGGAAGCTGCCGAAAAGGCTAAGATCGAACTTTCCAGCATGAGTTCGACCAACATCAACCTTCCGTTCATCACGGCGGACGCCAACGGTCCTAAGCACCTCGACGTAACGCTTACCAAAGATAAATTCGACACCATGACGGGCGACCTCGTCGAAGCAACCAAGGCTCCTATGCGCCAGGCTATGAAGGACGCGGGTCTTACCTATAATGATATCGAAAAAGTTATCCTTGTCGGCGGATCCACTCGTATCCCCGCAGTTGTCGAAGCCGTTAAATGCGAAACGGGCAAAGAACCGTTCAAAGGCATCAACCCCGACGAATGCGTCGCAATCGGCGCGGCTATTCAGGGCGGCGTTTTAACGGGCGAAGTTAAGGACGTTCTTCTTCTCGACGTAACGCCGTTGTCTCTCGGTATCGAAACGCTCGGCGGCGTGTTCACCAAACTTATCGATAAGAACACCACCATCCCCGTTAAGAAATCCCAGGTATTCTCCACGGCGGCGGATAACCAGTCGGAAGTTACCATTCACGTTCTTCAGGGCGAAAGACAGTTCGCAAAAGACAACAAGACCCTCGGTCAGTTCAATCTTACGGGCATCGCTCCGGCTCCGAGAGGAATTCCTCAGATCGAAGTTACCTTCGATATCGACGCGAACGGTATCGTTCACGTAACGGCAAAAGACCTCGGAACTCAGAAAGCCGCGGACATCACCAT
>JAJWOJ010000281.1 GCA_021635425.1 Clostridiales bacterium
ACAAAATACGCTCCACGTAATTACTGTGTACCCCATAAAGTACTTACGCGGACGAAGGCATCACGGGCACGCAGGCGAAGAAAAGGCCTGCGTTTCTGCAAATGGTGCAGGATGCGAAACAAAAGAAATTCGACCTGATCGTAACGCGAGAAGTATGCCGTTTTGCAAGAAATACGGTGGATACGCTCGTCGTTACGCGTGAGTTGAAAAACTACGGCGTGGAAGTGTATTTTGTGGAAGATAACATCCGGACGATGGACGGGGACGGCGAACTGCGGCTTACGATTATGGCGACTTTGGCGCAGGAAGAGAGCCGTAAAATTTCCGAACGCGTCCGCGCGGGGCAGAAAATAAGCCGCGACAAGGGCGTATTGTTCGGAAACGGAAATATTCTCGGATATGACTGTGATAAAGCGAAAGGAACTTATGTGATCAATCCCGAACAGGCGGAAACGGTGCGTATGATTTATGACATGTATTCCGCGGGCAAGGGGATGTCGCAGATACGCAACGAACTGATACGCCTGAAACGCAAAGACAGTTTCGGGTTGGTGCGCTGGGAAAACTGCAAGATAGCGCGGATATTGCATAATTCTACCTATAAGGGGTACCCTGCGTATCTGAAATCGCGCAGAAACAATTTTCTCGACCAGAAAATCATAAGAAACCGCGACGAAGATACATATCTGTATGTAAAAGGCGATTTCGAGCCGATTATAAGCGAGGAGCAGTGGGACCGATGTCGGCAGATACGGGAACAGCGCGTTCGGCACAATAAAATTCTTACGGAGAACGGAGAAAAGAGCCATCTGACGGGAATTCATACAAGCGACGACGTCTGGACGAAAAAACTCCGCTGCCGTTGCGGTTATCGTATGCGCAGAAATAAGTGGCGGAAGAACAGAAACGGCGAGTTGATTTACGGGTATAAGTGTTACAATCAGTTGAATAACGGCACAAAAACCACAAGGCAGCAGGCGGGCGGGGACGATTCCGGGTTCTGTGACCTGAAAGAAATATGCGATTGGAAACTTGAAATGATGGCAAGGCGCATTTTTTCTGGCTTGTGGGGAAACAAGAAAGATATTCTGAACAAAGTGTCGTCGTTATATCAGGTCGGCGTGTTTATGGAATATCGCGAAGCCGAAACGGTGAAAGATCGGGTGACGGAACAACTTGCCAAGTTAGATGAAAAACTGAAAAAACTTACCCGTATGCGGCTGGAAGACGAAATAACGCGGGAATCGTATTTCGAGTTCAAAAGCGAAATAGAGAAAGAAAAACTCGATTTGCTGAGCAAACGGCGGGTACTGGACGCGGGAATGGTGCCGAACGGAAATCCGGAAGATCCGGCGAAAAAGGTAGAAGATTTTTTGCTGGCAAAAATGGATTTTACCGACCATCGTATCGACAGAGACGTAATCGGTCAGTTCGTCGGTACGATTGTTCCCGTTACGGAAACGTGTTTCAACTGGTATATGAATTTCGATCTTGCAGACAAATCCGACGATATGAAAAGGCTCGTGTGGGAGTTTACGATAGATTATAAGGAGGCAAAATCTTATCGGAAAGAGCGTGACGGAATGCTCAGGCAAAATCAATGGCATGACCTGACGGTAAGAGTATTTATGTAACTTTACCGGCAGACAAAAAAACGCCGTTCTCTGCTTTTGCGGAGGATGGCGTTTTTTTAATGCTTTCAGAATAAAAGCTGGTTTCGGGCTTGATATATTCCGATTTTATTCCTTTTTTAAAGAAACGAATATCGGATTTTATTCCTTTTTACGACAAAACAATATCCGATTTTATTCCTTTTCGGTTGACAAACACAAAAAAACTGAGTATAATATCGGTAATAAAATCTGATTCCGGAGAAACGTTATGTTAAAAAGAAAGGCATATCAGAAACTTGTCGAATGGAAAAATACGCATCGGAATAACTGCTTGATGGTGAAAGGGGCAAGACAGGTCGGAAAAACTTATCTTATCCGCGAGTTCGGGAAAAAAGAGTATAAAAGTTTTGTCGAAATCAATTTTATAAAAAATCAGGAATTAAAACAGATTTTTGCGGGGACGTTGGACGCAGAATCCGTTTATAAAAGAATGACGGCTATGATAAACGGCGTAAATCTCGTTAAAGGCGATACGCTGATATTTTTAGACGAAATTCAGGCATGCGGAAGCGCGCGTACCGCGTTGAAATTTCTTGCGGAGGACGGGAGATTCGACATTATTACTTCCGGAAGCCTTTTAGGTCTGACATACGGGGAAGACGCCGACGAAAATACGGAAGAACCCGAATCTGTTCCTACCGGATACGAAACGTTTCTTACGATGTATTCGCTTGATTTTGAGGAATTTCTTTGGGCGGAAGGGTACGAAAGCGGAATTTCTTATCTGAAAGAACTTTTTGATAAAAAAGAAAAAGTACCTTTCGCGCTAAATGAAAAATACGAAACGCTGTTCCGTGAGTATATGGTGGTGGGCGGTATGCCGGAAGTAGTTGCCGATTATGCCATAAATCACGACTTTACGCGGGTTGCCGCATTGCAGGAAAAAATTCTCGAAAACTACCGTTTCGATATTTCAAAACACGCAAAGGGCGCGGAGAAAATAAAGGTGCGCAAGTGCTACGACGCTATTCCGAAACAACTCGCAAAGGAGATTACGAAATTTCAGTATTCCACCGTGGAAAAAGGGCAGACAAGCAAAAAATACGGCGGAAGCGTTCAATGGCTGAAAGACTCGAATATCGTTAATCCGTGTTACAATATTCACGAGCCGTATCTGCCGTTGATGGCGAACGCCGAGGAAGATCAGTTCAAATTGTATATCAACGATACGGGCTTGCTGTGCGCTATGTACGGTTTTGAAACCAAAAGAGCAATTCTTGAAAACACGATAAAGGGGAATGCCAAAGGCGGTATTTACGAAAATATTATCGCCGAAACGTTGGTGAAAAACGGTTACGCGCTTTATTATTATAAGCCCGATGATTCCAATGAACTGGAATATCTGATAGAAAAAAACGGGGAAGTGGTTCCTGTGGAAGTGAAAGCGGGAAATACCGCAACAAAATCGCTGAACAGGTTTATAGAAGTATATAAACCGTCGGCGGCATATAAAATCGTTGACGGAAACGTCGGCACGAACGACGTAAAACTCACTATTCCGCATTATATGGCGATGTTTTTATAAACACGGTTATATTGCAGTCAATATCGGGATTGGCGAAAAATTCAGAAAAATACGGAAAAACGGCGCAAAAAAACGCAAAAAAATATTGCGTACAGTCGGGCGATAATATATATCCCGAAGACTGGCGATTTTCGATTGCAGACAGTAATGTTACCTATCGGTCGCTTTTGAAAGCTTTTGCGCAGGCTAACATCCGTAATC
This sequence comes from Clostridiales bacterium, assembly GCA_021635425.1. Taxonomy (GTDB): domain Bacteria; phylum Bacillota; class Clostridia; order Christensenellales; family Borkfalkiaceae; genus UBA10281. The sequence continues at coordinate 3,400 of JAJWOJ010000281.1, forward strand.
CGAGGGCGACCAAATAAGTCCGAAATCGGCTAAAAA
>JAJWOJ010000282.1 GCA_021635425.1 Clostridiales bacterium
TCTTGATAAATTTAGTTGACAAATGTTTTTTTATAGTGTAAGATAGGGAAGCATTCAGCGGCGCGGAGTGGAGCAGCTTGGTAGCTCGTCGGGCTCATAACCCGAAGGTCGCGTGGTTCAAATCCCGCCTCCGCAACCATTGTTTTATTTCGGGCGGACGGCGTCCGCTCGGAACGAAACGTAATATGGCGGCGTAGCTTAGTTGGTTATAGCGGCCGGTTCATACCCGGCAGGTCGTTGGTTCGAATCTGACCGCCGCTACCAGATGATAACACTGCTCTAAGGCACACCCTTAAAGCGATAGATAATATACAACAGAATACGGCCCCTTGGTCAAGCGGTTAAGACACCACCCTTTCACGGTGGTATCATGGGTTCGAATCCCGTAGGGGTCACCAAAACGAAGCAATTCGAACTTTTTTCGAGTTGCTTCTTCTTTTTGTCCTTTTTCGGGATTCAGCGGTTCGTTCGTGGTTTTCATCACGATTAAAAACCGTTCGCCGTCGAAGATGACTTCTTTAATAAACACGTCGAATAACCGTTTCATATTGTCAAGACTCTCGGCTTTATCGGCGCATTTTACTATTTCGGTATAGTTTTTCAAAAAGGCAACGACGCGCGCTTCTTTCAGCGGAAGTATCGTTTTCGCTTGCTCGTCCGCTATCTGGGCTTCCAAAGCCTGTTGCGTGTTGCTCAACTCAATCATCTTCGCTTGCGTATGTTGATTAAATATCCCTTGACAAATCGCATTGGTAATGTTGGCAAGCTGTTTGTCTATGTCCGCTTTTTGGCGGTTGAGAATTTTTAACTCTGCCGATTCTTCTATATCGGCGTTGTGTATTTCAACCGCTTTCCGTGCTACTTCGCTGATAAATTTGTCGTCTTGCAAAGCGCGTATAATTGCATTGTACACGGCTTTTTCAATCACTTCTTTTCTAATCGCTTTGGACGTGCAGTTTTGCGCGTTCTTTTTCTTTGCGGCGCATTTGTAATAGGTATAAATTTCACCCGTTTTGCTCGTGCCGCTTTCTCCGACCATTAGTTCGCCGCACTCGGCACAAATCAATTTGCCGCTCAAAATAAATTTTTCCGCAGCTTTCGAACGTGCCGCCTTGTGTACGTTTTCGGTTAATTTCTCTTGCACTCTGTAAAAAGTTTGCTCGTCTATAATCGGCTCAATCATGTTTTCGTAGATTTCGCCGCCGTACTTACATTTTCCGATATACTTGGGATTATGTAACATTTCCGACACTCGCCCAAAAGAAAAGACGTTGCCTCTATGCGAGCGAATACCGCTTATTTTCAACCACTCGACCAATTCCTTAATTGTCGTACCGCTTATATAGTCGGAAAACAACTTGCGAACAATGGCGGCTTCGCTCTCGACGATTTTATATTTTTTGTCCACAATGCAATACCCGAAAATGGGCTGTATCCCTGCGGCGTTGCCTTTAAGACAGCTCTCACGCATACCGCGTTTTACCTTTTGCGAAAGCTCAGCGGAATAAAATTCCGCCATGCCTTCGATCATAGCTTCAAGTATAATACCTTCGGGCGTATCGGTTATTTGTTCGCAAGCGGATAAAACCTTTACGCCGTTCTTTTTGAGCATTGCTTTATTTATCGCACTGTCATACCGATTCCGCGCAAATCTGTCGAGCTTGTAAACGATTACAAACTCAAATGACTTGTCAGCACTGTCTTTTAACATTTGCTGAAACTGTTCGCGTTTGTCCGTTTTACCCGATACGGCGCGGTCTATGTAGTTATGAATAACCGTATAACCGTTCCTTTCCGCAAACTCGTTGCAAACGCGCAATTGTCCTTCGATGCTTTGCTCGGTCTGTTTTTCACAACTGTACCGTGCATAAATTACCGCTTTCTTCATTATGCAGATTCTCCTTTATCTTGTTTTTTGTCGGGATTGTCCTTGAAATACAGTACTATCGCTTTTGCAAATTCCGTTACAAAATCATCGGTATATGTAATCCCGTTTGACCTTATCGTGTCCGTCCCAATAGCACCCATAATGCTATTTTCGGGAATAGTATCGCCGAGAATATATTTCGGCTGTGCTTGATTGCTGTGTTGCTTCAAATCTCCTTATTTTGATGCTACGACATACTATGTTCTCTTTATCGAACGGCTACAATGTTCTCTCGCCCTATGATTACCATGTTCTCTCATCATTTATAGCGTTCGTTCTCCTTTGATAGATTTTTGTAAACTACTCGACCGGACTGTTCGTCTGATCGGGTATTTACGAATTAAAATTATTTTTGTTTTTTGAATTGTTCCAATTCGCTTGGGAAGAAATCGTCATACCCGTCTTTGAGCTTTGCAAAATCGGTATCGTGCCTTGCAAGCAATTCTTCATAACCGGCTTGAATAAGCTCGACTTTGGTATAACCGTATTCTTTCAAAAACGCATTGATTGTCTCTAAAAGCTCGCGCGGGATCATCGTCTGAAAATTGCCGCTCGTCGCCTTTCTTTTGCCCTTGTTCTTTTCCTCATACTTGCGGCTTGCAAGTCTTTTCGGCGTATCCTCTTTGCGTGTAACCATGACAGTCCTCCGTAAAATAAGTATCGTATATATACGATAGCATATCTTTTATGTTTTGTCAATAGATTACACCCAAATTCCTTTCGGATTTTTGAAAACGTCGTACTCATCGTCGGCGCATCTCTTAAAACGTTCTGCCTGTTCGGGAGTAGTGTATTTGAGTAGCGACGTACTTTCGCCGCGCTTCGCACCGTAACGCTTGGATGTTGACTGATAAAAGCACTCTTGCAAAACAGAGTAGGACATTTGTTCGCCGCGTTGCTTCCAAAACTCGGAATGGCACAATAACGGTTTTGTTATATACCGTCTTGTTTTGTAAATCGGGTTGCCGCTTTCGTCGCGCATTTGCAGTTTGTTTCCGTTTTCGCTTTTGGCGTTTCCCATTGTCTTTACTTTCCATCTATCCGTGATAGGCAGATAGTACAAGAAAAGATTTCGCCTGTTCGGCTCGGTTACTGTTAAAGCGCAGATAATGTTCTTATCCGTTTGCAGAAAACCTATGTAGTTTACGGCAAAATCATAACAATGCCGAAAGTACATTTCTATTTCTTCCTCATCGGGAAAGTCTTGCCAAAACTCCCGATTGCCGCCGAATTGCAAGCATTCCAAAACCTTATTCTTTCCGCGTGGATGAAATTGTGCATTTAGCTTTTTTATTGTTTCGGCAATTTCGGTTTGAAATATGCCGGTTTTGCGTTTCAGCCAATGCACCGAGTATTCCGCTTGCGCTTCTACAAGATAGTTGTCTTGTGCAGGCAAATCTTGCTGTCTGAATGCAAGAACGGAAATAGTAGCGTGCTTCTCTCTCGGATAAAGCCAAGTATAATCGTGATTACTGTAATAGCCTATATTTTTACCTCCTTTATAG
>JAJWOJ010000283.1 GCA_021635425.1 Clostridiales bacterium
GTCGATATTTTCGCTCATTCTTTGCGTGGCAGATATAAGCATTTTCTTGTTCTTTTTCAATTTTTGCTTGTTTACGGCGATTTCGATAGAATTTCTACCGAAACGGTCGATAGCATAAACAAGAACGATATCCCACATAACGGGTTTTTCGGCGTCTTTCAGCATTTGTTGAAACGCGGGACGGTTGTCGTTCGTTCCCGTCATAGCCCTGTCGATATAAGTATCGAGGACTTGCAATCCGTTTTGTTTTGCAAAATCGTTGCATATTCGCAACTGACCTTCGATGGATTGTTCGGTTTGTCGCTCACTTGAATAGCGGGCGTAAATTACACAATTTTTCATTTCGATTGCTCCTTTTCTATTTTTTTTGTTTCAAGTATAAACCTGCAATTATTCAATAGCCAGAACCACGGCGTGCCGAATTTGTATCGAATTTGTCCGTCTATAAATTCCGAACGTGAACGGATACAGGCAGTATTGAAACCGCAAAGCGATATATTTGAAACTTTTTTTGTCGATTTGTCTTTTTTCTTTCGACACCCCGAACTCAATCGGGAAAGCAACGCAGTCTGTCAAGGAAAGAGAAAAAAATATTGCGTTTTAATTTTTTCGTTTAATGTTTTACGCGATAATTTTTTCCCTTGACAGCAAGTGCTTTTCTGATACGATCCAACCCAAAAAAGAGAAAGAAAAAGTGCAAGTCGTAAAGTTGTCCGAGAAAATAAACAGTAAATCTTCTCGTTTCGATAATGGTTACATTGAAATCACAATCGGGTTACGTTCGTGTTCGTTTCAGGTTGCCGTCGAGTTGCTTTTATCTCGCGTTTCCGTTACAAAGAAGTCCTTTTTGCTCACGCCGATGTTCTGGTTTTTCAAAGAAACACGGTGTATAGTGGTGGCAGAAAACAAAAGGAGGTAACGTCGGATGAAGGAAATCGTATTGAACGATAACCCAACGAAAAAACGTATCTATATCGAAAACACTGAACCGGATTTCTCAAAAATACCGAAAAAAGATATAGATTTATTTGTTTCGTTGTTAGGCAATAAAATGTACGAACATTTCAAAAATCGTCGAAAGCATAAATCGAGAGATTCCCCACGCAACGCGTAAAACAAACGACCTGTGCATAAATTTGCACACCCTAAAAAATTTCACGAAAACGGGCTTACTACCCCTTGACAATCTGAACTGAAACGAGTATAATAAAGACACTTAAATGAAATATATGTTTCAGATAGGTTGTGAGGTTCTTTTATGCGCAGTAAGAACGAAGAAGTCTTAAACAGAATAATCGAGATAATAAACAACAGTTATTTTCAAGAAAGCGAAACGCCTTCGATGAAAGAAATTGCCGACGAATTGAATATAAGCGTGCCTACCGTATGCAGATATATCACCGAACTTATAGAACGCGGCGAGATTGAAAAAAGCAGTAGATTTCGCGGAGTTCAGACGGCAAAGATAGCAAGGTTGAAAGCGGAAGCGAAATGCCCCGTTGTAGGCGAGATTGCTTGCGGCGTACCTTTATTGGCAGAAGAAAATATCGAATCGTATATTACTCTTTCGCGGGAATATTTAGGTTCGGGTAAATTTTTTATTCTGCGAGCGAAAGGCAACAGTATGATAAATGCAGGCATATCCGACGGCGATTTGGTGGTGGTAAGGCAACAGGAAACAGCCGAAGAAGGTCAAATCGTAGTTGCTCTTATCGACAACGAAGCGACTTTAAAACGCTATTATCTCGATAATCGGCGTAAATGTGTTCGATTGCACCCCGAAAACGATAAAATGGAAGATATGTATTATAAAACGATTTCCATTCAAGGCGTTGCGGTCAAGGTTATAAAAGACTTACAATAATTTCGGTAATAATCCGAGCGGAATGCCCCGTCTGCAACGATTTTTACAGGTACAAAAGATGATTTACCGCGATAACGGATTTCCCGACCGTATCAAGCAGTAAATCAAATACAAATCTTTGTGTGCTATGGGAAAAAGGAGTATATGTATGCAAAATACGACTTTCAAACGCGGTTCTGCCGGATTAAGAAAAGAATGTCCGGACTGTCATAGGTATTTTACGGCGCAACTTAACGCAGACGGCGATTACGTCGGCAAGTGTCCGTTTTGTGGTTCGTGGTATTTCGAGCAATTCAGAAAGAACGAACATTTTATAAAAACGGTACGCAAAAATACGAATTTTTAACAACTAAATTAAAAAACGAAAAAGTCTATCCCGACAAAGCAAGGTCGAACTGAAACAGCGTTCAAGATAAAGCCTTGTTCCCCGTCGGAATAGGTAAGATTCGATAGGAGAAAATGTCCCCGAACCGAATGTAAACCTTTGAAAAAGTTTACAAACCGCGCGGGGGCATTTTTTATGCTCCGGAGCGGAAAAATCTAAATTTTCAGGAGCATTTTATATATGAAAAGTTTTGAAGCAATCCGAGAAGATTTGCGAAACATAAGGTATTACTACTCACGTAAAGAACAGATGAGCGCGACGGCAAAAATAGTGGGCGAAAGCAACGTTTTGAAAACGGTAAATGAATATAACGAAATAGTCTGCCAAGCGCCGCCCAAACTTTACGAATTATATTTTTGTATGTATGTAGAAAACAAAACACAGGAATCGGCAGCCGAAGAATTCGGTTATGCCCGCGAACACGTTACAAGGCTGAACAAACAGTTGTTACGTTTTATCCAAAATCATTTAGCAGCATAAAGGAGATGAAAAACCATGAAAAATTTAATACCGTATTTTGTTATCGGCGCAGATAACGTTTACAGAACGAAACATTATATCGTAAAGCAAAGTATCAAAAAGATCGAACATTTAACGGAAGATAATATGCTCGTCAGCCATGACACGTTTTATTTAAGAACGCCGCATAGGGATATGCTTTACAATATGTACTACGCAGACAAGAAAAATAAAAACGGCAAAAGATTTCCGTGTACGACTTACACGCGAAGGTATGTCAACTAACGAAAAGCAAGGCTTAACCGCCTTGCTTTTTTCTATGCCTAAATTGCTATGTTTCGTTGTGGTTACATTTATGTTCCAAGCCACCGTTTTCCCTGTTACAATCGCGTTTTTTGGCGGTTGCAAAGATGTCCTTTTTGCTCACGCGGGTGTTCTGGCTTTTTGAGTTTTCGGGGTTTATCCTGTATGCCTAATCGAAAGCGAGAACAGATTTCCGACTGTTGCTTGCGGACTTTTGCAAAGATAAAGGCGGCCGCCTTCCGACAATAAGTCGCACGAAGCAGAACGTTTCAAAAACTCGTAAAGATTACAAAAATTACAATTTAATATTTTTTCATTCGCTGTGCTAACGGCAACACGGGCAACATACAAAAATCTAAATTATAGGGAGTTTACAAATGGCAAAAGAAAGCAAAGCCTCTGCTAA
>JAJWOJ010000284.1 GCA_021635425.1 Clostridiales bacterium
CGACCCGACTATGGGTATGCACATTATGACGATATACGTCACGTAAACTATTCCGCTCAGTCTGTACTTATATTTCGCGCACATGTATGCGGTTACCGCAGGGACAATGGCGCAAATCAGTCCTCCCACGCCGGCGTATAACAACGTGTTGACGAGCATTCCGAAAAATCCCGTCGTAGACTGCGAGTATACGGGAGTGTTGCCCCTATAATAAGTTCCGTCCAGCGTAAGCACGAAATTTTTAAGAACGTCGAAGTAATTTTTCAGATGAAAAAACTGCTCCCGACTGTTCCTTTTGTATTTGGGGTTCAGATTCGGAAATCCGAACATATTTTTCAGATAATCGCGTTCGCTTTTCAAAGAGGTTAATAAGCCCCATGTAAGCGTGATTATCAAAAACAAAGTGAGCGCAACCAGCAAAACGATAATTGCCGCAAACAAAATTCTATCGGATACGCTTTTCGATTCTATACCATTTTTATTCAATTTGTTCTTTATGTTTTTTTCTGCTCTGTCCACGGCTCACTCCTCTCTCGGTCCGTATTTTGTCAACAACTTTTTAACGATAAGAGTCGATGGCAACACGATAGCCGTCAACATCAGACCTATTGCCGACAAGACGGTGTACGGCACATAGTTTATTCCCTGCGGCACCCATACGTCACTCTTCTGAACCTGTAAATACAGGAAATAACCGATGTTTCCTATCGCGTCTCCCCTGTTGCTGTACAGAGTAAACATTCTGAATTGTTCGGTAAAAGTACTCGATACCATAACGACCATCATCGTGATAAGAGTCGGATAAATCATCGGAAGTACGATATACCAAAATTCCTGAATACGATTCGCCCCGTCGAGATGACACGACTCGATTATTGATTCGTTTATCGCGCTCATCGTATTGGAATACAACAACATATTGACGCCGAACCAGAAGAGAGCGTTGAAAAAAAACACGAAATATAAACTTGTTTTCGGGTTTTCGAGAAGCCCCGTCATCGTAGTTATCCCGAATACCTGCTTTGCGAAAGAAGGTATTACGCTGTTGCACAGTTTGACGTAAATAAGACCTATCACAACCTCGGATAATATCTGAGGCACATATAACGCTACCCTGAAAAACCCGCTGCAAGGTCCTTTTTTATAGATATAAAAGGAAAACAATAATGTAATCGGCGTAATGAGAAAGATGTTTCCCGCCGTGAACAGCAACGAGTTTTTTATTCTGTACGGATATTTCGCAAGTTCTTCAAATCCCTCCGCAAAGTTTGAAAAGCCCGCAAAAGATTTCACCAGAAAACCCTCGCTTGCCTTTTCGTAAGAAGTAAAAGCAAGCGCGAAAGAATTGAAATTGATGTAGACGTAGAACACGAAAAAGTGCACCACGGGAATAAGCATCAGTATCAGGTAAAAAACCAACTTCTTTTTATTTTTATACATCGAATTGCGCCGAACGGGCAACTTATAATCTTTTTCCATAATTACTCGGTGGAGAATACTGTCAGAGCAAAAAAGTTTTGCTCCGACTGTTTCTCATATTGTTTTTTTAGCCTATGATCGTAGCCCAGGTGTCGGCAGACCTTTTCGTTGCCTCGAATATGTTCTGAGCCGTTCCGTTATACTTCTTTATTGCGTCAAGATAGCCGTTTCCGATAAGAGTTCCGTTAATCGTAAACGTCGTGACGGAAGAACTCCAACTAAGAGAAAACGATTTAAGGTTATTCTTGAAATATTGATTGTCGGAAGCGTAATTCACAATGTCCGAATGCTCTTTGATATCTTTTACGTTGTTATAGTAATATGCTGCGGAGATATCATCGGAAGGAATGGTATAGTTGTATTTCATAGGAATCGACAATCCCGTCGCGCCGGTGAAAATACCAAGACCTTCATCCGTGTACATATAGTTAAGGAATGATAGAGAGGCAGCCTTTTTACCTTCGTTACCCGCTTTATCGAGATGCGCGTTTGCGAAAACGTAGGAATTGCCTAAATTCATAAGCGTATTTTTCTTTCCGCTGTTTTCCGCAACGCTTCCGCTAAGTTGCGACGGACAGGTCAAAAATTTAATATGTCTGCCCTTTGCCGCCACGTCGGGATCGGCTTCATCTTCCCAATCCTCGAAATACCCTTTCGCCACCGCTTCGTGATACCAGTACGACGCATCGTAAAGCATTGCGGAGTCTCCGTCGCAGATGAACTGCGACATTGCGCCCGTGTTACCTCCCTGATTGTCCAAAAGCCACCCCTCTTTATATGCAATTTGCAGGAAAGCAAGCGAATAATAACGAGCGGACATATCGTACGCCTTATATCCGTTTTCTTTCGTAAGTTTTACGTTTTCGACTATTGGCATAGGAATCTTCACGCTTCCGTCCGCGCTCACGTAAAAGTTTTCGGAAGGAGAAAAACCGGTAACGACTTCCGCGTCCGTTCCGCCTTCGGCAAAATTAGTGTAAACCGCTCTCATCGCCTCGTAACCCGCAAGCGAAGCCCAAATCGCGTGAGTTAAATAGAAAGAATAGATATTGGTGTCGTTACCCATAACGAACGGATTGATGCCCGCTTTGGTCTTCATATACCAGCACCATACGAGCATTTCCTGAAGCGAGGACGGAAGTCCGTCGTCGGGCGTGCCGTATACGCCGTCGGGACCGCACGATTTTTTAGCGTTGGCGTTCGCTACCATAGAGAAGCTTTCACCGTCTTTGATAAACGCGCAATCATTGCTTGTAAACGTCTGTTTATCGGACGTTTCGGGCGCGGCAAAGAAACAGTTTTTCTTTATAAGCAAATCTTCGTCGTAAGGAACGCCCGCATAGAAATCGTAGGAAGGAAGCGCATAATATTTACCGTCTTTTCCGACCATTCTCTTTTTGGCGTCGCTATCGATTTTACTTTCGAGCGGAGTGACGACGGAAGTTAAATCGAGAATATCTCCCTTTATCGACAAATCGTAAATATCGGCGTCGTTTTCCGCCATATACAGATCCGCGCCGTCGCTTGACAAGGTAGTAAGGGGAAGATTTCTCGTAGTGGAGAACGTTACCTGAACGCCCTTTTTCCCGCTTTCGAACTCGGTATTTTTATTCGCTTCGGAGAAGTTCTTTATAAGAGTATCAAGCCACGCCGTATGTCTCGTCGCAGTACCTTGGAAAAATTTCAGAATAACCTGCGTTTTTTCGTTATCGATTTTTCCCCCGTTGCTCGTTCCGCCACCGCCGCAGCCGACGGCAAGCGAGCAAGCCATAACCATTGCCATAGTCATTGAAATCAATTTTGCCTTTTTAAACATATTTACCTCTCAGATATTTTTTCCACATATTAGTGGTTTTTTATTGATTTTCATCCGTATTGACCGTTACGTCAAAACCCGAAGTTCCGGGATCTGTCGTCGCATATATAT
>JAJWOJ010000285.1:0-1515 GCA_021635425.1 Clostridiales bacterium
CATATAGACATCTCAAATTTGTCTTTTTTATCAAATTCTTCAAAACACTTTTGTGCAAGCTCATCCGCATTTCTGAAACCTTTGATAGATTTAAATAAATGTTCAGCATTTAAATAATCTTTTTTATTTTTTGCTGAATTCATCGCATTTACGGCATTATCATAAATTTCAACTGAAAGTTGCTCATCTTTCAAGCGAGCTTCTTCCATGCGAGCCTTTTCCTTTCGAGATTCTTCTTCTAAACGCAGCCTTGCTTTTTCGTGCGCTTCTTCCTTATTTTTTTCAACACGCTTCAGATAACCTCCAAGTTCTTCTTTTAAAGACAAATCTCCAAAACGGATAACTTTGCGGTAATTATCACTGTCGTAAAACGGCTCAACAAGGTCTGCAAGCTTTTCCTTAGTGCGTATTCTGAGTTCCGCCATAAGCTTGCCGAGGTAAGCTTGTGCGTTTTCGGGATCGATATCCAACACTTTTTCGCAATAATCGTTTGCGTCCTTAAAATTTCCGTCTTCAAGAAACATAAACGCACGCTTTAAAAGCGGAGCCGTATTTACGCTTCCGCTATTTACAATAACAGTTTCCTTAACGGGTGTGGCAGGCTCGGAAGAACGCGTTATTTTTTTGATTCCGCGAATAATATCCTGCATAAAGCCGAGCTTAGACATATCCTGCGCCTGAAGATGAGAAAACTCCTCGGGAAGGTCGTAAGGATCCATATCGCGATAAGCGGGGATGAGCATTTTCTTTGCGCCGTTTTTTATAAGCGCGAGATATCTGCTCCACTCGTTTTTAACCCACACCGCATTAAAATACTCGGACTTTGTGCCGACAACAACCATAACCTTCGCACTGTTCAAAGCGGCAAAGATATACGGTTCATAGGCTGTGCCGAGCTTATCTTCCAAAGTTATACGGGAGAAAAATACCTTAAACCCCTCTTCGGTAAGCTCGTAATACAAATCGTTTGCAATAACGGAATCTTGCGTTCTTCTGCCGTTTGCGTCTGTTTCTTTATAACAAATAAACACATCAAAAGGCTCTTCCTTCGAAGAAATTTCGAGAATGCCTTTTTGTATCTCATCGATAACTTTCGCTTCTTCTTCGTAAATTTGTTTTTGATAGCCGTCGGCATAACGCAACGCCGATTTATAATCTTCGTCGGCAAAAATAGACGTAAATTGCGCACGGTTTACCGTAGGAACTCTTTTATGCGAGGTCGGATCTTCCACATATTCTATGCCGTAACGGCAAAGAACGAGCGACCAATACGCCTCGGCATCGGTGCCGTCCTCATTTAAAATCTGCTCGTATATCGCCATTGCCTTGTCGAAATCGTTGTTTCGGCGGAAATGGTTTGCCCTGTCGTATAAATTAGCCTTTTTCTCATCGTCAAGGCGTGGCAAAGTCTGCTTTGTTCCGCAACTATCGCACACGCCGACGGTATCACCGAGCTTAAACTCTATCGTGCCTCCGCACATTTTACATTTGAAAATCATTGTCTCTCTTCCCGTA
>JAJWOJ010000285.1:1525-3396 GCA_021635425.1 Clostridiales bacterium
CGTATTATTTTAACGCTTTGCATTTTGCGTTTCTTTCTTTGATAAGCAGAACAAGTTCTTCCGCCGCCGAAATCGCCTTTACGTCCTCGCCTGCCGAAACTGCCGTTTTAAGTTCGTTTGTTTTTGCGGAAATCTCGACTTCTTCCGCCGAAAGCGCGGGGCTTGACATCGGGTCGGAATAGCGCATGGCTTCGTAAGCCTTTTTACATTCGGCTTTAACATCATCGCTCTTTGCTCTGTTCATAATATTTTGAATATTCAAAGTTTCGATTTTTACAAACTCGGTTTGTTTTTTGACTTTATCGTCCACTTCCGAAACTATATCCGCGGCGGCTTCCGCTTTTACAACCGCTATAACGTTAAAAGCAAGAACAACCGCGCAGACGATTATCGCAATCCAATTCGGCAAAGCGGGAATAGCCATGCAAATCGCTCCGACTATAACCGTTAAAACAAGCCCCGTATAGCTAACCGATATAAGCGGCATTTTATAGAAAAACTTTTGAAGATTTTCCGCTTTGAACGCCGTAAAAGCGCAAGCAAGCTGCCCGACAAACGCAAGCGTTATAAATCCGTAACTTATCCAGAACGCCCCGCCGAATCTGTCATACCCCGCAATCTTTCTCGGTATCACAAAGCAAACGACGTTAAACAACGCAAGCATAATTGCCCATATAACCATATAAAACTTAAAACTCTTTTTCATCGCTTTCACCTCTTAAATAATAGTTTTTATCAGTTCCTCTTTTAGTTTTGCAAACTCCTCTTCGGTGATAAGCCCGGCATTTTTCATTACGTTCAGCTTTTCGACCTTTGCCTTGAACGCCGACATTTCGTCCGAGGGTTGAACCTGTGCGGCAGGCTGCTCTTTTGCGCTGTTCAACGCGTCCGAAACCGCACTGCCGACAACTCCGCCGACCGCGCCGCCGACGCCCGCCATAGTACCGAGTCCAACGCCCATATTGGTAAACTGCCCCACCGCTTCGTTTCTCGCAACTTCGGTTGCAACGTCGAATCCGCGCTCCTGCTGATAGGTGTAACCCTCCTGTTTGCGCTTCGCTGCCTGAGCTTGTGAATCGATAACCACTTTCTGCGCTTCAGTCTGCGCATAAATTATATCCGTCTGCTGGCGAAGTTTAGCCTCGGCGATATCGGCATATTGACGGAAATGTAGCTCTTTGAATTTCTCATACTGTCTGTCGCCGTCGGGTTTTACGATGTTTGTTACGAAAAACCTTTCAAGCGCAATTCCGTAATCGGCAAAATCGGGAATAAGCATTTTATGTATATTTTCGCTGAATTCGGTCAGATGTTCGTCGATTTCGAAAATATTAACGGAATTCGCCTTCATCTCCCTTGCGATATACGTTTTTACTTTCGTCATGAGAAAGGCACGGAAAAAAGACGTGAGTTTTTCTCTGCCGAGATATTTCTCCGTTCCCACAAGCTTAACGAGCAATTTTCGGCTGTCTTCCACGCGAAGGGTCATTTCTCCGCTTGCGCCTATCGATATCGGGAATCCGTAAGTCGGGTCAACATACTGCACTTTTGAGTCCGTTCCCCATTTTATGGACATCTGCTCCGTTTTATTTATGAAATATACTTCACAATGAAAAGGCGTTTTGTCTCCCGTCGCTCTGTTTAAAAGCTTACCGATTAAAGGTATGTTCTGCGTTTCAAGCGTATAACATCCCGCACCGAACAAGTCGAGTGCCTGACCGTTCATAAAGAAAATCGCTTCCTGCGACTCGTGAACAATCAACTGCGTTGTCGCGTTGAAATCTTCCAAAGGGTGTTTCCACACAAAAGTTTCGTTATCGCCCTCGTATTTAATCACTTCCGAAATTGCCATTTCTTCCTCTCCGTTATAT
>JAJWOJ010000286.1 GCA_021635425.1 Clostridiales bacterium
TTGCTACCGGGTTCACAATATTCGGAACCATCTGCAAATAATAATAATAATACCGATTTTCCCCATCCGAACCGCTTATTTCTGAAGTTCGCTCCGACAATTTTTGAGCCGTATTGTTGTTCTTTCTCCGTAACATAATCACGCCATACAAGCGGAGACGGCGCGCCATGGCAAATAACGTCAACCGTCAGAAGATTATCATAATCTTTGCGAAGATATGCTTTCAAACCCGATATCTGGCAAGACGTTCCGACGAACAAAACAAGCCTGTCGGCTTTCAAATAATTTTCGGCGGACTTATAAGAATCGCCTATTACGCTTTGCAAATATTTCGAACCGTACAATTTCGGTAAATCTTCTTTTCTTTCGATTCCGATATGTTTAATCGATTTAAAATCGTCTGCAAACGCAGCTCCGAAAACTACGCCATTTTCGTTTAAAATTTCTTCCGCCAAACACCCGAACAAACCGCCCGACGAACTAACGCCGCGCACGAATTCATCTTTATAATACGCCGCATATGCATTTTTATCGTCTTTAACTTCTTTAGGGTTTAAAAACGGACAAATTTTATTGCACAGCCCGCATTGAACGCATTCCGACTTTTTGACGGACGGATAAAGGAAACCTCTTTCATCCGCAACCATTTCAATACATTTTTTAGGACATATATTAGCGCAAGCCGAACACCCCGCGCATAATGATTTATCTTTTATCGTTATCATTGTCTTTTGAATTTTTTAAACACCTTTAATATGAGGTCTTTTTCATATCTGTTTAAACCCAATAACCACATCGAAGCGCAGTAAATTATAATGTAAGCCGCAATCAATCCAAAAAGCACCCATTTCGATGTCATATTTATGTAAGGCATCAGCAGAATCCCTAATATTATCGGTACAATCAACCCTAATGAGATTCTTCCTATATTTTTCCAGAATGAAATTATATCGATCCCCATTTTCTTATGGTAGTAAATATTCATTATAAATCCATTAGCCACAACAAGCGAAATTGCCGTTCCGATTGCGCTTCCGACAGCGCCGTATTTTTGACATAAGAAAATAGATAAAACCAAGTTTATTACAGCCATTATCAAATAGACTATAGATCTGAATTGGTGTTTGTTTTCCGCCCTCTGAATTTCTATGCCGAGATTTTGTATCAGGGGAACTGTTATAGGTATAATCAAAAGCAGTGCTACATAATAAGATTCTTCATATCCGTCGCCCGCCCAGAAACTTATGAAAGATTTCCCGAAAAAAACAAACCCGCTTGCTATAAGTGCAAGAATTGCAAATTGTATTCTCCCGACTTTTGTAAACAATTCGGATAATTGTTTATGTTTTTCGGTCAGTTCCGATGCCGTATTGTTATATATCAAATGGATACGCGGCGTAAAAACACTTGAAATAGCCGTGGAAAACATCTGATAGTATGTTTCCAAAGAAAATCCGACAGAATATATAGCAACGGCAACAGTGCCTCTATATCTTGTTAAAAGAAGCTTATCGATATTTAAGTTTATCTGATCGACAATAAGATTTATCGCGATAAACGATGTGTAAATCAATAAACTCTTAAACAATCCTTTTTCAAACGAATGAAAAACAAATTTTTGTTTTAATGCGCAAAATACATATACAACATAAATTATATCCGTCACAATCGATAACGAAATGGTTACCGTAACCATTGCTATCGATTTATATCCAATTAACAATAGCGGCAAAGCCACCAGTGGGCTTACAACGGTTTTTATCATTCCGAGAAGTTTCAAAAAAATAAAGCGTTCATGCGCACTTATTATATTTGAAAAAACACTCATCGGAAACGATAAAGTTAAATTTACCGTAAGCAAAAGCATTAAAACCTTTGCTACGCCATATTCCGATTCGGTCAATCCATCCTTAAAAACAAGTTGCAAATTTTCTGTTAAAAACAGCCCGCATGCAAGAGCTACAGCTCCTATTATCATGAAAACAATCAGAAATAAACCATTCAACTTGTAAATAGCTTCTTTATTGTCTTCTTTTTGATATTTTGCATAATATCTTATATAGCTGCTATTAAATCCCAAACTTAAAATAGAAAGCATCGAGATTGTGGACGATACGGTATTATATAAACCGTACTCACTTTGCCCAAGCAATCGGATCATAATCGGCGTATATGCAATACCGATTACGATTCCCAAAAACATTTGAAGATAGGATAACATCGACCCTAATTTAAGTTGTTTCGATTCACTTATTGCCATTTATCTTCTCTTCAGCCCTTTTCAAATTTTCTTTTAAATAGTTTATAGATTTTTCTTTCATCACGTTAAATTTAGGAAATCCCTTACTATAATCGACAGGAGCGAGATTTTCGATATAACTTAAATTTGCTTTTTCATCGGTATCACAAAATCTATCCTGCGTATCGAAAAGCGATGTTAGGGAGTATATTCTGTCATTCATTCCGACAGCTCCTTTTCTGTTAAACACAAAGAAATCCTTTTTAAAGATGTGCGAAAAAACTGTAGCATGAAAACTATCCGTAAACACGTACTCGGCATACTTTATCAAAGATAAAAAATCATTCGGAGATACTTCATATTCCAAAACATCTCCGAAATTAGCACCTTTAGTCGTAACTCCTGTTAAATACGGCATTGAAATAATTTTTAAGCAATTGTCCTTTGCATACTTTTGGATAATCTTTTTATCAAATGATAAGTCCCCTAAAAAGAAGCAGAATAAATATTTCTCTTTTATAATTCGTGCGGAACTTACTTTATCCCAATCTTCCAAACTAAGTAACATTGTTGGATCTAAAACCCATTCCGCTTTTCCCTTGGATAAAGATTCTGCCATTCCAACAGCTTTTTCTTCCCTGACAGAAATTGAGTCGTATGTTTTCAAACAATCAGAATAATACTTTTTCACGCTGTCTGACAACACTTTTGTAGAAAAACTTGCTGCATATGACATCTTATACATTGCTTCAAAATTCAACAAATATCCATCGCACACTGCAGACGGATGCCACACCTGATCGCTGCCCGTAATAAAACAATCAAATTCATCCCTAAGTTTGAAAAGATCAGCTTTATTTTTTTCCGAAGTATGCGGAATCATTTGGTTGAAGCGCGTCATACAATTATTCCTCTTCTCTATATTTAAAAGAGTTTTATGCTTCAGACAACGAATAACAATATATTTTAGTTTCCTGCACGCTTTAATAAATATATGTTTTTTCTTTCTATCTTTAATTAAAATATAATCGTTCTTTCGATTATATGATATCTGCTGCGCAGAATACCCGTTGCTATTCAGAAATTCACATAAAGCATAAGCCTGCAAATTTCCGCCATAATTTGTACTTTTAAAATAATGCGTAAAAA
>JAJWOJ010000287.1 GCA_021635425.1 Clostridiales bacterium
TTTTATAGGCTTGTTCTATACATTTTTCAACAGCCGTGCCGTTACTCGAACCGTGACCTTTAACGATAACTTTTTCAAGCCCCAGCAAAACGCTTCCGCCGTAGTTTCTGTAATCCATAAACTTCTTTTCTTTTTTAAACATTTTAAGCATAAACAAAGCCCCTATTTTGTTTAAAAAGGATGAATTTATGTCTTTTTTGAGCATTTTCAGCATTTCGAGGCATGCGCCCTCCGTGCTTTTTATAAGGACGTTTCCGGAAAACCCGTCGCATACGACAAGATCGTATTTCCCGGACAATAAATCTCTGCTCTCCATATTTCCTACGAAGTTTATTTCTTTATCGTCTTTTAAAAGCCCGAATGCCGCCCGTCTTAAATCGTCGCCTTTCTCTTCTTCCGTACCGACGTTTAAAAGCGCGACTCGCGGATTTTCAACCCCGTATACGTTACGAAGATATTCGCTCCCGAGATGCGCGTATTGTTTTAATTGTTCGGGCGTTGTTTCGATATTTGCGCCGCTGTCGCATACGCCGACGATTTTCCCGTTCATAGTGGGAAGAATGGGACAAAACGGCGGACGTCTCACGCCCTCTCTTCTGCCTATTCTTAAAATCGACGTTCCTACAAGCACGCCCGTTGCTCCGCATGACACGAAAGCCTTGATCTCGTCGTTTTCGCGCATATCTCTGACAGCCTTTATCATCGAAGAATTCTGTTTCATTCTTATCGCGTCTATCGGCTTATCGTTACCGCCGACGGCTTCGGGGGCGTTTACGATTTCAAGCCTGTCCTTCGGATAATCGACATCCTTCAGACATTTTTTTATTTCGTTTTCGTCTCCGTAAAGAACGATTGTTATATCCTCGAATTTTTTCAACGCGGAGACAGCTCCTTCGACGTTTGCGTCGGGGCTGTGATCTCCGCCGATACAATCAACGGCAATTTTAATCACTTTTCTTCTCCAATGTTTTTACGTATGCTCTGCGTCGTTTGTGCCGCTCGCCTTTAAATCTCTTCCACAAGTTCTGAACGGCGTGATTGTCTTCGAGATTTAAATTGGTTTCGGCATATTTCACTCCGTCTTGTTTTAAAAGAACTATAATTCCTTCCGCCAGAATAGCCGTAACTCCGCAATTAAGATAGTCGGATCTGACCGCAATCAAGCCGAGATCGACGATTTCAGGCTTCTTTATCGCTTTCAGCACCTTTAAAAGAGCGGGAACGGTAAGTTTTCCGCCCGACTTTTGCAATGCTTTTCCTATAGACGGAAAACACAAACCAAGACAGACTATTTCGTCTTTTTCGTTGAGAACGACCGTAACGTGCTTTATGTCGATGACCAGCTTAAAATTCACTATAAGCATCTTCTTCATCGAATCGGAAAACGGTACCGTACCGTAAAGATCCTTATAAGCATCGTCGAGCAGATCGAAAAATCCGTCCGCATACTTATCGATAAATTCTTTTATGTTTTTACACTTCGGAAGCCTTAGCCCGTATCTGTTCTTCACGAAGGCGGACATCTTTTTTATGTTTTCGATATCTTTTTCTTCGGGAAGAAATATTTTCGATTCAACCCAATCGACTTCCTTTTTATAGCCGCATGCCTCTATAAGCCTGCCGTAATATTCGGCGTTATACTGCTCTTCGAAAGTGGAAAGTTCATCGAAGCCTTCTATCAAAAGACCTTCTCTTTCAAGATCGGAATATCCTAACGGACCGCAAATCGTATCCATGCCTTTTTTAGCGGCATATTCCTCAATCGCGCCGAAAAGAGCCTTTGCGACTTCTTCGTTGTCTATGCAATCGAACCTCGTGAAACGAACTCTTCTTTCGTTATTCTTTTCGTTTGCGGCTTTCTGGATTATCGCAGATATGCGCCCTACTGTTTTCCCGTCTTTTTCGGCGAGAAAGAAAGCCGACTCGCAAGTATCGTTATAAGCGAATTTTTTTGTAAACATCTTCTTTTCGTCCGCGTATAACGGCGGAACGAAATTCGGATTGTCCTTATACATTCTCAAAGGAAAATTTAAAAATTCCTTTCTGTCTTTTCTGTTTTTAACCTCGATAATTTTTATCATACATCGATTCTCCTCTCTCTCCGTATCGATGTTAAACAAAGAACAATAAAATAATCAGTTTTCTCTGCGTTTTGAATGGAAAGATATTCCCACGCCGTTGGGTCCGCAATGGCTTCCTGCGGTGGGATTTGTCGTTATAACCTCGATATCGATATCTTTTCCGTATTTTTCTTTCACTTTATCGGCAAGTTCGTTTGCCATGTCGGGCGCGTCGGTGTGACCTATGATAATTCTGTGTTTCGCAACGTCGTCGCCAAGCTCGTCGACATATTTTAAAAGCCTTGCAATCGCGTTTGCTCTGCCGCGTTCTTTACCGATGCTGAGCATCTTGCCTTCGGCGTTCATATAAATTATCGGTCTTATGCCGAGGAGCGTACCCATGGTTGCGGAAAATCCGCTTACTCTTCCACTTCTGCGGAAAAACTTAAGATCGTCGGCAAAGAAATATTGCGAAAAACACAACACTTCTTTATCCGCCCATGCAATTATTTCCTCGGGAGACGCCCCGCGCTTATACATATCGCCGATTTCCTTGGCAATATTATAACTTATTATCGTTATACCCTTGGTATCGACAGGATAAAATTTCCTTTCGGGAAATTCTTTTTTCAGTTCCGCAACGGCTTCGTCCATCGCATCGAACGTTCCGCTCATCGCCCTTGAAAAATGTACGTACATTACGTCGTTGCCTTTTTCAAATTCGGGGCGGAAGTAATTTTTATATTTTTCAACCGACACGCCGCTGGTCGTCGGTATAACCCCGCTGCGAAGTTTCTCGTAAAACGGCTTCATTTCGAAAGTATTTTCGTCTTCATACGGAAAACAGGTTTTTCCGTCAATCGAGAAGGGCATGCTTATGAGCTTAAACCCATACTCCGCAACAATTTCAGGTGTAAAATCGCAATCGCTATCTACAAAAACAGTAAACATTTCATACCTCTGACATTAAATTTTCATTCAAGAACAAACATATAATCGAAAACGGGTTGCCCGCCGTTAACAGTTATAACTTCGGTTTCGGGGCTTTGCGCCGTTATATAATCGACAAGACGCGCGGCGTCGTTTTCGTTCGCGTCTTCGCCGATAAACATAAGAACCAATCCGTGGTTTTTGATATTTATTTTATCGAGAAGTTTCTCGGCGGCTTCGTTTATGTCTGCCGAATCCGACATAATATCGTCACCGACAAAACCTATGTAATCGCCGCTTCTAACTTCGACGCCGTTCTTTTCGGTGCTTCTGGTTGCCTTGGATACGCACGCCGTAACAACCTCTTTTACCGATTCGTTTATAC
>JAJWOJ010000288.1 GCA_021635425.1 Clostridiales bacterium
GCGCCTTGCGATTAAGGCAAGGCGTTTCCGCGGGTTAGTATACAAATACAAGCCGTGGAAAGAACGAAGAATTAAGCGTAAGGCACGCCTGAAAATCGAGTTTAGCAGGGGTTCTTCTCGACTATCAACCAAAACGTCGCTATTTTCGATGATTTCTGTCGAAGGCGACTTTGTTCGTACTTGCTGTACGGGCGAAGGCGAATTCGGCATAAAGCGCGGAAATATCGGCGTTTTGGCGGGTTCAAACGCAATCACTCGTGGCTACGAGTTCCTGCCATACTTTCACCATCGCGAAAGTGTCGAGTTCGCAGTATTTAAGCAGGTTTTTGCGGGTTCTTTCCTGTTCTTCGGGCGGCATGTCCTTAATGAGCGGAAAAATCGTCATCGCTTCGCCGCCGTTGTGAATTTCCTCCAAGTTGTGATAATCGAGCGCCGGATCGTCGGGGAAAATCGCGGGCAGAACACTTTTGATCGAAAAAGAACCGCCCATCGCCTTGTTGTAATACGCGCCCTTCTGAAACGGATCTAACAGATCTTTTACGTTATGTTTTATATTCAGCAGGTGCTTTGAAAGGTCGGGGAATTCTTCCGCAAGTTCTTTCAGCCTGCCGCACTCGAATTTTTTATTGTAAGCAAGCACGCACACGTTTTCGGGAATGTTTTCGCACAGGCTTTCGGCTATCGCGCGGCGCGGATCTTCGCCCGAAATTCCCAAAAATTCCTTGTGTTTCAATTCTCCGCCGTCGCTCTCTATATAGTGCAAAGAGTACTGAAAAGGAATCTGCTCGTACGGTTTCGCGCCGTCGAACGGCGGGATAATTTCCTGCATCGTTTCAAAATCGAGAAAATAAAGCGGGTAGGACAGAGTTGCCAAAAACTCGTCTATAAGTCGATTATCGGCATAAGTTCCCCTGTCATTAAGCGCAAAATCAACCTGTCTTGCCTGCAGAAAGTTAAGCGGAGCGTGTTTTTGCAGATCCTCGAAAGAAACGATTCCGTTTTTATAAAGTTCCCATTTTTTGTTGCATCGGTATATCTGAAAAACGTTATGCTCGGGCAGATGCTTCGAGCAGTAGTTCCAATAAGCGCAGTCATGCGCCAAAGAACATTGTTCTCCGATATCTATATCAGGTTCTTTGTCGGTGTCCAGAATTTCTTCGGCGCGGTTGAGGTTGCGTTCAACGACTTCGTATTCGTCCGTCACGAGATCCTTTATGTCGTTGATTTTGAAAAGTTGTTTAACGTCGATTTCGCCTTGCCGTATGTATTCGTTGTTTATGCAGACTACGTACGTACCCGTAACGTTTACGCCGCATTTTTCAAGCACGTATTTCTGATACGCCACGTCGACGAGATAATAATATTTCAGTTTTGTCGAACTTTTCACTTCGTAAATCGCGTATCCGCCGTTTTCTTTATGCAGAATATCCACGGCGCAGTATAAACCGTTATAATCGAACGAGGCTTCGCAAATGTTTTCGACGCCTTTATCGATGCAATCTGCGGTTTTGCGTTTCATCGCGTCGAGATCGAGTTTGCCGTCATCGCCGAACGTCGTTACCTCGGTAAAATCGCCGAATAACGTCATTGCGAGGTCGCCTACGACGTTTCCGTTTGCCATTCGTCCGAAAGCGCCTTCGTCGACTTCTTTTTCTTCCGGTTTATATTTGTCGAGCCAGGTGATTTTAGGGCATTGCCAGAAGTTTGTGTATTTTGATTTTGAAAAATACATAAGATGTTTCCCGCCTTTTCATTTGTTGTATTCAGAATTATACTACTTTTTTCGGGATAAATCAACCGATAACGGCTGCCGATAGAGGTTATGTACCGTTTTTATCCCGTAAATCGTTGAAAAAATTTTTTAAGTATGCTAAAATCATTATGTAATTCAACAGGAGAGTGAAATATGACCGATAGTTCCGAAGCAAAAAAGTTGCTGATTATACGGATAATGCAGATATTGGAATATTACAGCGACGTCAATCATCCGCTTACGCAGGAAGAGATTATAAAAAAATTATACGATAATTACGGCATAGAGGCGGAAAGAAAGGCGATAGGGCGGAATATCGCTCTTTTGCAGGATATGTTCGAACGCGAATCGGCGAATAAAACTGCAACGGCAATTGTTATCGAGTCGGACAAGCGGAAGGGGACGTTTCTGGATAAACGGCTGTTTGAAGATTCCGAACTTCGCCTTTTGATCGACGGGGTTCTGGCGAGCAAGCACATCTCGGAAAAATATTCCAAAGACCTTATAGAAAAACTTTCGATGCTGTCGAATAAATATTTCAAGTCCAACGTAAAGCACGTTTATTCCGTTAAAGATTGGGATAAAACCGAAAACAAGGCGTTGTTCTGGAATATCGAAGTGATTGACGAAGCGATAGACAAAAGCAGGCAAATCACCTTTGATTACAACAAGTACGGCGCGGATAAAAAATTGCATAAAACTTCTTCGCACACGGCAAGTCCGTATCAACTGATTTTGCACAATCAACATTATTACCTTGTGTTTTTAAGCGAGAAGTGGCACAAAATCTGTCATTTCAGAGTGGATAAAATCACGAATATCGAAATTACGGACGAGCCGATGACGCCTTTGAGAGGCATAAAGGGTTACGAAAACGGACTCGATTACAAAAAATACGCCACGTCGCTACCGTATATGTTTACCGATGAAACCGAAAAAATTACTTTCTTGTGCGACGGAACGGTAATCGATCAGGTCATCGATTGGTTCGGCAAAAATATAAGCATATACGATATTGGCGGCGGTAAGTACGAAGTTTCGGTTACGGCAAGCCCCAACGCTATGGAATACTGGGCGCTGCAATACCTTAATTACGTAGAGATAAAATCGCCGACGGAGTTAAGAGAAAGAATTAAAAATAATCTGCAAAAAGCAGAAGAAAAATATAAATAAGACGAAACACTTTTGTTGAGTTGATACGATAAAAGAAACACAAGCAAAAGATCAAATAATTAAGAGAGGTATAAAAAATGACGAAAGAAGAATTTAAGGAATTGTATAACAATTTCAAAAGCAGCTGGTCGACTGACGGTTTTGACGGTTTTAAGCAAAAATGGATTGCTTATAAGAGCAAAATGAGCAATGAAAGTCTACCACTTGCAAGCGCCTCAGAAATTTCATGGACAAAGTCCAATGAAAACGATACTGAATATTTATTAAGATTCATAGAATGGGAGCATTTGTTCGGTAAAGCAAAAGGCTACAGTTCCGAACAGTATATGATTTACCATAATTTTGGAGCGCATAAAGGGGAAGATAACGACAGCTATAAAGAAAAACGATAATACATAGACGAAGGAGATGTTTTGGACAATTATAAAGGTATAAGT
>JAJWOJ010000289.1 GCA_021635425.1 Clostridiales bacterium
TTATCGCCCACATAAAAAATTTTTTACGTTAAATTATAAAAATTTTTAATATTAGCCGTATAATTATTGCATTTTTCCGACAAATATTGTATAATGTTAAAGTCTAAATATATGGTCGCGTCCGCGCACGCGCTTTTTGTGCGCTTTTTCATTATATAATCCGAAATTATAAAGGCTCGTTTCCGAACGGCAAAACGGTTCGACCCCGCAGTTTCCGGAAGAGGCGAAAAAGCATGCGGACAAGGCTAAAAACTTCAGAAAGGTGACTTATGAACAAAACTCAGAACAAGTTTAACATCAAGGCGTTCCTTACGCTTCTGACAGCGCTCGTTCTTTCGCTCGTCATGTGCGTCGCAACAGCTTGCGGCAACAATAACGGCGAATCCTCAAGCACTTCGGAATCGGAATCGACGTCCGAGAGCGAATCCGTAAAAGATACTCAGACCATTGCCAACGGTAATTTCGAGCTTAACGTTCCGGATTCGGCAACCTATCCTTATTATTCTTCTTCCAACATCAAATGGACGAAAACTTCGGTAGGCACGACCAAGGGCGGTGTTGTAGACACTTCCAAGGACGATTATAAAGACGCCAAGCACGACGGCGAAGGAACGAAAGTTCTCATGCTTAAAAACGAATCCAACTCCGACGGAGAAGGCGCGGCTCAATACTTCACTTCTTCGACGACTTTTACTGCGGAATACGGTAAGGATTACGTTCTGACCGTTCGCGTTTTCACTAAAGACCTCGCAAACAGATACGAGAGCGAAACGGTAAAAACGGGCGCGTACATTCAGGTTAAAAACACCGTCGGAAACTCCGTTGCGGCTACCGTTATCGACAATATCGATACAAAAGGCGAATGGAAACAGTATACGATTTATTTAAGACCGAATAACTATGCAACGACAAAATATCAGGTCGTTTTAGGTCTCGGACACGGTTCGAGCGACAATAAGCTCAGAGCTTGCACCGGTACCGCATATTTCGATGACGTTGTTTTAGATACCGTTACGGACGAAAGCAAAACCAAATTCGACGACGTAACCGAAGCCGCAGAACTTAAGCTCTACAACGGCGAAACCAAGGCAGACTCCTTAACCGTCGACGCAAGCGTAGTAAATGCCAAGAACTACACCGTTAAGGCAGACCTCGCAAAAGCAATCGAAGCTACGGACGTTCTTGCAGGCGCAACCGGCATACAGAACCATTATAATATCAACAATAAAGGCGACGTTTTCGGCGAAGCTTCGCTTGAAAACGGAAAGATCACGATCGACTTCTCGAAAGTCAAGAGAGAATACGGTTCGTCTTACACTTACACGACGGCACAGTTCAATCTCGATAAATACGTAGATAACGACGAGGACAACACGACCGATTATAAAGGAATAATGGTTTCCTTCACCGCGAACGTAACGGCAAAGAGCTATTCGAAGAACGCTTCCGTTAAAGTTCTCGACGGTGCGAAAGATACCGAAAACGGCGGATTCGACAGCTTCGCAACGGACGGAAAAGACGTAAGATACGCTATCTATCTCACCACAAACAGAGATTCGATGTCGTTCAAGCTTAAAATTTCGTTCGGACCTACCGCCGATTCTTCCGTCAATGCGGATTTCCCCACCGGAAAAGCCGAATTCAAGGATTTCAAAGTCGTTAAACTTACCGAAGAAGAATACGACGTTGCGGACACTTCCAACAACGGAACCAAAGTTACTCTTCTCGGCGACTACAACAGCGACGTATCGAAAGACGACGATAAGGAAGACGAAGATAAAGATAGCTACGATATCACCACAACTGCCGTTACGGAAGACAAGAACGGAAACCCCCTTCCCGTCGATATCGACAGAATCGTCGGCGGCGGATACAGCAAGAGCGGCGACGTTGCGAGCCTTATCGTAAACAGCAAATACGCAGGAAAATACGGCAACGATCTCATCCCCGGTATTAACAACGACTTAGCTGCCCTCAAAGCAGATTATCTCAAAAACTATCCCGACGGAAACAAAAACGTTCAGGCAATCGCATTCAAAGCAAACAACGGTTACATTTACATGAACCCGATTACGGTTGCGGCGAACAGCGTTTATAAATTCAGCGTTAAGATAAGAGTTTTAAGCGGCGAAGCATTCGTTAAACTTATCGACTACAACACCGATTCTATCGACGGAAAAGCAAGCATCGCAAGCATCACCGTTGCCGGAAAGGCTTACGAAATGTCTACGGTTGTCACCAAAGACAGCATGAAAGGTCGTGACGGTTACACCGAAATCACTTTCATCGTAAGGACGGGCAACAAAGCAAAAACCCTTTCTCTTCAATACGGTTTTGAAGGCGAAGGCACCGCACTCGTAGGCAAAGCGGATAAAGGCGCAACTTATTCGGGCGCAAGCGATTATGACACGCTCGTAAGCGCATACTCGACAGACGCCGATTACTACGCTTTCGAAAAGACTGCCGAAGGCGTTACCAAGACTTATCACTACAAGAACGAAGACGACGCGAAAAAGGATTCTTCTCGTACCAAAGCAGTTGAAGTTACCGAAACGACTGACGTTTTAGTTGCTACGGCGGCATTGAAAGACGTCGCTCAGACTAAAGCCGTTATGTTCTATCGTTTCGATACTATCGACGCAGATAACTACGTTATAGACAAAGACGAGTCGTCATCGGAAAGCACTTCCGAATCGACTTCCGAAGATTCTTCTTCTACCGACACTGCAAGCTACGCATGGCTTCAGATTATTTCGATAGTCATCGCAGTTGTATTGCTTGCGGCTCTCGTTGCGGTAATCGTCCGTGTCGCAACCAAGAATAAGAAATCGAAGAAAGCTAAAAAGACTGCTTACTACACTAAGGGTTACGACAAATCCAAGAGATATGCAGGAAACGGCAAAGCTTCCAAGAACAACATCGAAGCTCCCGACGCAACGAACGAAGCGTATGATTACGGCGACGATGAAGACAAGACGGAAAACAACGACAACAACGATAACAACGATTAACATCGTCAGAGTTAAAATTGTTCTATAAGTTTTAAAAAGCGCGGGCGAACCTAATCGCCCGCGCTTTTATCATGCCTATTCAAATTCACTCTCTCACCGATGAAATAATCTTATAAAAAATTGTTCCCTCTCAACTATTATTAAATAGGATAATAAAAAGTGTTCCTACTCGACGGACTTCATCTAAGTTATCGGCTAAATTGGGGGAAATGCCGTCGCCGCGAGTAATTGTTTTGATTTGCTCGAAACGGCAAAGAGGGGCTTCCTTAGTCTTAAAATAAGTGGACTATCATAATCAAAACTATCTCATAAAGTTAGTTCTTTTTGTATAGTCCGCCCTTATTTTAAG
>JAJWOJ010000290.1 GCA_021635425.1 Clostridiales bacterium
ATATAACTTTTATAACTTTTAGTATTTCAGATTCTTTTAGTATTTCAGATTCGCGCGGATGTCGGAAGCAAGCTCGGCGGCGTTTTTAACGAAAAGTCTGTCCGCAACAGACATAAGCCCCACCGCTTCGTCGCTCTTTCTGCTCGCGGTGAACCCGCAAACCTCGCTTCCGCTGCGCAGAAAATATCTGATATTTTTAACGGCTGAAATTCCGTCGTTCATTCCGTTTCCGCCTGCGGACGAAACAAACGACATAACCTTGACGGAGTTTAAAATTCTCACCGTCCTTTCGGTTTCCTGCGCGGTAAGCATTCCGCTTTCCAGAACGGCGGAAACTTTCTTTTTCTTAGCCGCCCTTACAATTCCTTTAAATTCTCGTTTCAGCCTGTCGGTCGCGTTGAATTTTACAGCCGAAACGCCGACGGGGACGTAAATTCTGTCCGCCCCCCTTTCCGCGGCTTTCTTCACGGCGTATTTTTTCACGCCGAAAACCTCTTCCCCCAAAGGGAAACAAACCGCCGCAACAACCTCTATCCCCGTCCCTTTAAGCCTTTCTTTTGCTATTTTGATTTTTTGCGGAGTTACCACGACGGCACCGAATCCGAAATTTTTAGCTTCCGAAAGTTTTTGATCGAGAAGTTCGGGGCTGTAAACGTCGGTGAGGTCGCAATCGAATTTTTTAAAAAGCTTCGCGGCTTTGAACGCCCTGAACTCTCTCCGCATTTCTTCCTCGCTCTGCCCGAAAATAACCGAGGCTTTATCGGCGGTTTCGCGCCCGAAAACAGGCTCTTTACCGACTGTTTTCGTCACCGCGCCGCCGTTTTTCGGCATTTCTTCTTTAAAAATCGGCTTGTCGTTTTTTAAAATCCGCTCGCCGTATCCGCTTTGCGTATACCCGTTTGCGGGAATTTTATTTTCGTTTGAAGGCGGAAAATTTACGGCGGGATCATTCGGGTAAACGTGTAATTTTTCATCGCATGCGCTCTTTTCCCCGATATCGGTTGTCGGCTCGTTTCCGTCGGAAACGTTTTCGGTTTTCACTCCGCCTGCAACGATCTTTTTGTCACATGGCGAAACTTCTTTTCCCGAAAAAGTCGCATTTTCGGGATTTGCCGTATCGGCTTCGTTTTTTTCGTTCGGGACGATCTTTTCTTTAACGATAATTTCCATTTTAACCTCTCTTCTTGGTTTGTGCAAATTATCACCCTTTATCGGCGATTTTATACGCCTTTTATCCGCACACCGATCCGCATGCGACAAAGTACACTCTTTTTCGACGTTTTATGCCTTTTTTTTCAGCGCAAAACATTGTATAATGTAGAAAAAATAAGCCGATTTCGACAAGGGAAACCGCATTAAATCGGCGAGGAGGGGGAAATGCCTAATTTCGGACAGATAGTATTATTGTTTTTTGCCGTTTTTGCGGCGGCTCTGGGGTTTGCCTGCGTTATCCGCTTCGGCACGAATTGCTTAGAGGACAAAATCGCCGAACATAAAATCAGACAAGCGGAGGAACCCGTTAAACAGAAAAGCGAAAACGACCCCAAAATTTACTATATACGCGAAAAAATCGCTCCGCGAAAGCCAAAGAAGAAACCGCGTAAAAAAATCAGCTTCGCATTCGACGACGTAATCATTCACCCCGAAGAATTCCGCGAAAAAAGAACGAGAAAATAAGCCGTTGACGATAAAAATACGCAAATAATCGACTTATAGCCCCACTTTTTGATATTTAATAAAATTAAAACCGCGCGGCGAAAGCTTAAAAAGCAATCTCCGCGCGGCATGCCGGCCAAGAATAATACGGTCAAAAGATTCAGCCGTTGATTTTCTCCTCGTTTTTTCCGTCCGACCAAAGGCGTTCCAAGTGATAGAAAAGGCGAGTATCGTCGTTGAATACGTGCAGAATTACGTCGCCGAAATCGACTACGACCCATCTGCCTTCGTCCATACCCTCTTTTCTGCGGACTTCACCGCCGAACTTTTCAACCTCGTCGATGGCGTAATCTGCCAAGGCTCTGACCTGCGTTGAAGATTTTCCGCTGCAGATTATAAAATAATCCGCAAGAACGGTTTTTTCCTTTACGTCCAATTTTACGATGTCGTATGCCTTTTTGGAGGACAACACGTCGCATATGATTTTGGATTTTTCAATTGATTCCATTTGTTCGCTCCTTAAATTTTTAGTAAAACAGTTATTTTATATAATAATTATAAGCTTTTTTCGTAAGTTCGCAGACAGGTTTTCCCGATTGAGAAACAAATTCGAGCGAACGCGCCAAAGAAGCTTCAAATCCTTTTTCGAAATTCTCAAAAGCGATTTTTCTTAATTCTTCCACACCTTCGTATGTCCTTCCTCGCTCCAGCATATCGGCGGTAAAAATTATTTTTCCGAGCAGAGTCATATTTTCTTTGCCCGTGGTGTGATATCTTATCGCGTCGATAATCTCCTCGTCCGAAACGCCGAGAACTTTTTCGGCGACGTATGCGCCTAAATACTGATGGACGACGGGTTCGGGCGTACCTTCGGGAACTTCGCATCCGCGACAATCGGAAACGGAAAGATATTTTCCGCAATCGTGCAGAAGGGCGGCAAGAAGGGCTTTATTCACGTCCGCGCCGTTACGTTTCGCAAATTCCTTTGCCATAAGCATTACGCCGAGCGTATGCTCCACTCTCTTCGGCTTCTCGTTTTTCCTCACGAAATCGAAATATTTATCGGCAGGATATACCGAATTTTCTTCGATAAAGCTTAAAACTTCGTTTTTAAGTTCGCCCTCCGCGGAAATTCCGAGCATGATTTTAAGCTTTATTTCCGTTGACGAAAGCTCTTTTCCGATATAATTTACCGCTTGCGCGTCTTTACCAAACTCCTTTTTAAAATTCTTAAGAGTCTGTTCCTTTTTTTCTCTGTCGCCCGTCCTTTCGCATAAAAGAGGCGTGGCGTTTTTTAAAATTTCATGCGGGTTTTTCCAACTTCCGAAAGACGAAAGCATATCCGTACCCATTAAAAATAAAATTTCGTAATCGGGATATTGCTCTTTGAGTTTATCGATAGTTATATAAGAATAACTCTTCCCGCCCGCTTTAAGCTCATCGTCGGAAACGGTAACCCCCGAAATATCTCCGAAGGCAAGACGACACATTCCGAGCCTGTTTTCCGCGCTCGCCATATGAAAAGTTTCCTTATGCGGCGGAATGAACGTAGGCATGACGATAGCTTTTTCCGCGCCCGTTTCGATTAAAGCGGCTTTTAATTCCGCGATATGTTCGTTGTGCGGCGGATCGAACGTTCCGCCGAAAAAAACAAGTTTTTTCATACTGTTTCAAATTTATTTTATCACATATCGGATAT
>JAJWOJ010000291.1 GCA_021635425.1 Clostridiales bacterium
TCGCTATCCGAAGTTACGATATACGTCTCGGGGGCTTCGTCGCTCGTTTTAACGGAGAAATCGTGACTTTCGTATGCCGAACCGTCTGTAATCGCAACGGTTTTAAGCGATTTGACCTTTTTGCCCGTAAGCTTCGGGATAATCCATTTTTTGTTCTTTTTAAGGCTTATGTAACCTATAATCGTGGCGATGAGCGCGCCAATGCAATCGACGATTATATCTTTCATAGTATCGGCGAGAGCCGCATGCCCCACAAGCTGAGTTCCGTCCGCCAAAGCGTATTTCTGCATATTGAAACCCATAAGCCCGTCGGCGGTGAACTCGTAAATTTCCCACACCGCGCCGATCGTTACGGCAAAACAAAAGGCGAAAAGACTGACGAAGAAGGGCGACAAGCTCATGAGCGTATGTTCGTCGCGGTTTAAAATGGTGATGAACATAAACCCGAAGAACCCGAGCATAAGGCTACTCATAGCGTGCAGAACGGTGTCCCAATGCGGAATTTTATAGTAAAAGCTCTGCGCTTCGCCTAAAAAAATCGCGCAATATAAAAACACTATATAACACATATACAGAAAAAACGGAATTTCAAACTTGAATCTGTGCGCGAGAAGACTCGGAATATGAATTACGATAAGCCCGAGGACGCATTCCGCAATCATGAGTGCGTAATCGGCTTTGGAATTGAACCCCGCCCCGATCGTATCGAACGAACCGAACACTATTTTTATAATAAGATAGACTATCGGAATAAGAAAACAAATCATCGTGAAAATATACGCGATGAGCGCCCATTTTTTCTGCGCAGGCGTTCCCGTTGTGGCTTCTACGCTCGCAACGACGAAATTTTTCTTTTTCTTCGCGTTCTGCGCGTCTGTCTTCCTCGGAGGATTATTCCCGCCCGTTTTATTCTTTTTAAACGTAATTCCGTGTTTTTTCGACATTTTTCCGCTCCGCTCATGTATTTTCGGGATTCGCCCTATTATAACCGAACCAACCGCCTTCCTTTAAATTATATCTCATTTCGACAAACTTTGCAAGCCGAGCATACCGTTATTAAATGAAAATCCCGCGGAAATTTCCGCAGGATTTTATGTCGATATATTATAATTTGTTTTGAAACGTTATTTTTTCAGAACGGAAACCGCGTCCGTAATGGTTTTTTCGTAAGCCTCTTTGCCGTATTTATCGACGTCTGCTTTGCTCTTCTCGCCGTGGGTAAGACAGCCCGCGCCGCCTATACAGCCGTTAATACACGCCATACCTTCGATGAAATTTGCGTCGATAAGGTTTCTGCTCTTTTTCAAAAGGGCGATCTTGCATGCCTCGATACCGTCGCAAACGCACGGTTTAAGCTCAAAATCGGTTAAACCCTGTTCTTTTACTGCCTCGGCAACTGCGTCCGAAAGCCCGCCGCAACGAGCGAAAATTCTACCGAAATAGGACGCGTTATCCAGCACGCCTTCCGGGAGAGTCGTTATGTCTATGTCTCTGCTGTCGTACAACGCCTGAAGCTCCTCGAAAGTAAGCGCGACGTCTACGTACGGTTTTACGCTGTCTTTCTGAACTTCCGCTTTCTTCGCGGTGCAAGGTCCTATAAAAACAATCTTGCAAGGCGCTTCGTGTTCTTTAAGATACTTCGAAATCGCGCCCATCGGCGAAAGGTTATGCGAAATGTTTTCCTTCATGTTCGGGAAATTCTTCTCTATGAAATCGACGAACGCGGGGCAACACGAACTTGTTAAAAATCCTTTTTCGGTAAGCTCTTTCGCTTCGCTCAATGCAACCATATCCGCACCGAGAGCCGCTTCGACGACGGTGTGGAATCCGAGCTGTTTAAGCCCCGTTATAACCTGACCGAGTTTCGCATAGCTGAACTGAGAGGAAATTGACGGAGCGACGACGGCAAACACCTTATATTTCTTGTTGTTTTCGCTCTCTTTGATTATGTTTATAGCGTCTACGATAAACGATTTGTCCGTAATTGCGCCGAAAGGACACTGATATACGCAAGCTCCGCAGGAAATGCACTTGTCGTGGTTGATGCAGGCTTCTTTTTCCGCACCCATGGATATCGCGCCCACTTTGCATGCAAGCTCGCAGGGGCGTTTGTTGTTTCTTATCGCGTTATACGGGCAGACCTTAGAGCATGCGCCGCATTCCTTACACTTCGATTTATCGATATGCGCGACATGATTTTCGTCGAAAGTAATCGCGCCGAAGCGGCACGCGTCGTTACAGCGGTGCGCAAGACAACCTCTGCACGCGTTCGTAACCTCGTAACCGTTGACGGGACATTCGTCGCAGGCGATATCGATAACCTGAATTATCCCGGGGTCGCCTTTAGCTCCCGCCATGGCGATTTTAACTCTTTCGCCTAAAATCGCTCTTTCCTTATAAACGCAGCAACGCATCGTCGGAATTTTCCCGGGGACTATGATTTTGGGAATGTCTATAGCTTCTTCGTACAAAGTCCCCGCCCATGCCTTTCTCGCAACCTCGCGAAGAACTTTGTACTTAAGGTGTTGAACTCTTGTGTCAAATTTTTTAGTATCCATTTTATCTCCGATTTTTCCTTGCCGAAAAATATTCTCCGTTTAATATATATCCGATTTGAAACCGCCTGTTCTGCACGCGCTTTTAAACGCTTGCGGCTAAAACCGCGAGCGCGGCGGCTAAGTTTTCGTTTTTAACCTTAACGCTCTCCGTCGATTTAAGCCTTACGGGAGCAAAATTCCACACCGCCGAAACGCCGCACTTCAAAAGTGTGTCGAACGCGTTTTCGGCTTCTTTTTCGGGGACGGCGATCACGCCTATCCTCACGTCGTTTGCCTTGCAAAACTTCTCGATCTCCGATATCGGATAAACCGATTTGTTATCGCCTATCTTCTCTGCTTTTTTCTCGTCCTTGTCGAACGCAGCCAGAATGTTAAGCCCGAACTCCGCAAACCCGTCGTACAAAAAAAGCGCTTTTCCGAGCTTGCCCGCACCCACCACAACGACGTTAGTCGTCTCGTTTTTAACGCCGAGCGCCGTTTCGATATGCTCCGAAAGTTCGGTGAGATAATATCCTATTTTCGGTTTTCCCGCGCCGCTTACAAGCGCTAAATCCTTTCTCACCTGAACTTCGCCAAGCCCTAAAGCCTCCGCGATAGCCGCCGACGAAATCGTCGCCTTATCGTCTTTCCCGAGCGACTTCAGATAATGCAGATATATCGGTAATCTTTTCATCGCCGATACGGGGATTTGCGTTTTTTCCATAGTTCCCTGCCTGTATCTTAATATATTCTTCTTTTGTGTTTCTTAAGTATTCTACATATGTAGACGTATATAT
>JAJWOJ010000011.1:0-15475 GCA_021635425.1 Clostridiales bacterium
TAGTGGATTCACAGCCTCGCAGAGCCCACAACTTCGCCTGCGAAGTATAGTGGGCTACACTTTGCTCATAAGCCTTACGTTTTGCTCCGCATTTGCTTCCAAAGTTTTTCTCTACGTTCTGCATTGAAAAGCATTCTTAAAAAATATTTTCAACTTGTGTCCGACTTCATTTTTCTGCCTCCTTCATTTTGTTTTACTCTCCGTTTTTGCTCTTACGAGTCCACGAAAGACAAATTATCTCTCTATCATATATGGACATTAGTAAGCCGTTTTGTCGGGGTGTTTCGCAAAAATTTTTTACCCCCTCACTATAATTGGAAAGTTGTGAGCCGTTTGTCGGGGTATTTCACGAAAATTTTACAAAAATTTTTCCGCTATAATTGGTTTTTTGCAGATGGGAACATAAGTGTTTTCAGTAAAAACTTAAAACACCCTCCATATATATTGGACATTTGCATATCGTTTGGCGGGGTGTTTTCGGAAAAATAAAAGTCCTCCTACTTATATTGGAAAGTTACAAAGCATTTGTGAGGGTATTCCACTAAATTCTCGCAAAAAACTCTTCCCACTTAACCAAGGACACGAAAATTCAAAAGTTCGGGGTGCATAGAAAATTTTTTCTCCCAATTTGCCAAAAATTTTCAGGCGAAAAAATGTCACTCCATAATACCCAAGGACACGAGATTTCAAAATACAGACGTTTATATAAAATTTTCAAAATAATCCCACAATAAAATAGCCCTTGCATATTAACAAGGACTTGAGTTTTCGTTTTACAACCGGTTTATGAGATTTTTAATGAATTAACGCACAAAAAATCCGTGCGGTTTCGGTTGCCTTTATAGGCTCGTTCTTCGCACGGATTTTAATCCCGATTATTTAATTTTTAATCGATTTTATCTAAAAATCGTATTACAACAAAACCTACGCCGAAAACTCTATGATAAACGACGGCAGTTCCCCCGTTCGAGTTCACAAAAGTAAACGAGTAATCTATTTTTTAAAAATAAAGTTTACAATAATCAATTGCAGTATCTAAAAACAATTGCAATTTATCAAGGTCTGCGTACATTCCGTGATTGCTGCGGGGAAATTCCACATAATCATATTTTATGCCTGCGCTCTTATACGCCGCAAGTAAAAGAGTGCGGGAACTATGCGGAACGCAATGGTCTTTCAGCCCGTATCCGACAAGCGACGGTACGGAATCGACGTTTACAAGGCTCGCGGGCGATATTTCGTGCAAAGCGGTAAAATGCTTTCCTTCGGCTATTTCTTCCGCCGAAAAATCTTTGCCCGTCATCCATTTTATAAATTCGGAATCGCTTTCTATTTTATCCACTTTTTTCAGCAAACCCCATTCCGATGGCGTAAAGTCGGAAGGGCCTGCAAGTTGAAATACGAATTTTACGGGGATAGCCGAATCTTTATCGTGCTTATAGGCATAATTCATAGCGAGAGTTCCGCCGGCGGAAACTCCGCACGTTGCCATTCCGTTTAAGGTTATACCCATATTCAGACATTCTTCTTTGATTGCCGCTACGCAATTTTTTATTTGCAAATCGAGTTTGTTGAGATTTGCGTCGACGCCTTTTTTCTGAAGCGTATAATCGAGCGTTGCCGTAACGTAGCCTTTGCTTGTAAAATATTTACACCACAAGTCGCCGTCCTCTTTTGATCCCGAATTAAAACTTCCGCCGTGAATATACAATATCAGGTTGGCGTCGGTTGAAACCTTAGTCGGGATATACAAATCGAATTTGTGTCCGCCGTCGTTTACGTAATCGAGATTTTTATATTGTTTTCCGACCGAATCGTCCCATTTGACTTTGACAAGCCTTTGCGGCAAACTTCCCGTTATCTGAACGCAAACGAGCGCGCCGACGATAAACGAAACAAAAAACGAAACTACGCACAAAACGATAAATATCGTGTTTTTCTTTTTTTCTTTCATAATCATATAATATTATCGAGTATCAGTCTGCCCGTAATTGCTCCGAGCGCGCCTGCAACTACGATTATCGCGACGATAATTAAAACACGGAATAAGATACGCTTACTTTTATCTTTCATTTTACACCGTTCATTGCCGAAACGAAATAATCGTATTGTAATCTGTCGCTATTTACAAGAAAACATTTTATGCCTGCGGATTCTGCCGGATCGAAATCTTCCGTTTTACTGTTTCCGAAATATATCGCTTCTTCGGCAGCCAGCCGGTTAGCATTTAAAATCTCTTTATAATAATCGGGATTCGGCTTTGCGTATCCTGAATTTTCGTAGCCGCTGACGTAATCGAAATCCTTGTCGTTTAGCCCAACAAATTCCGCTCTCGTCAGTAATCCCGCTATGGGGAAAACAGGATTAGACGCTAAAATAATTTTTAATTTTAAGGATTTGGCGTAATCGATTATTTTACGGGCATCTGGATTTTCGCCGCATACAATTTTCGCTCTTTTGAACTCGGTAACGTAAAAATCGTCAAAAACCCGTTTGTCGGATAATTTGTCTTTACTGTAAACGTCCGCAAAATGCTGCCAGAACACTTTTTCGTTGGTTAATCCGCCGTCGTTCTTTATCATAAGAGAAGTGCCTGCCCATATCGTTTTTATAAGTTTTTCTTTATCGTAGCCGAGCGGCTCGAGTTTTTTGCATAACAGTCCGAAGTAATATTCGGTAAACTTTTTTTCGTCCATCGGAAGTAAAGTTCCGTCAAGATCGAATAACACGGCTTTTAGCATATAATTTACACCTCGTTTAATTTTTTTATCGTTTGTTCGAGTATTTCTTCGGTAATTACGGACGGGGCAAGTCCTTTGAAATTTCTGAGCGGCGATTCGAGCAAAATCCTTTCGGTGTTTTCGGGCAACTTGTCAAGTCCGAAAAGGGGCAAAAGTCTGTCGATAATGTTTTTTTGAAAAATCGTTTTTTGTTTTTTGTTTTGCCATATCTCGCTCATAAGGGTGTACGCCGTAACGACGCTTTTTTCGCCGATAACCGATACGGCGAGTTTTCCTTCGATTTTTGCAGAACAAGAACAAATCAAAAACTCGTAATTTCCCGACGGCAAATATTTTCTTCCGTTTTCGTCGTATACGCAAAGTGCGGTTTTCGGCACCGTTACCGAAAACGTTTCCGCTTGTCCTTTTCTAATCAATTTCTTTTCAAAATCAATCAGCGTTTTAATCGGTCGCGGCTCGTTCGTTACGGGGTGGCGCGCAAAAACGAAAGCAGTTTCCTTTCCGTCGACATCGCCGACGTTCTTAACCGAAAATGAAATCGTAAAATCGCTTTCCGATTGACGAACGGCAAATTTCGAGTATGCGAATTTCGTATACGATAATCCGTATCCGAACGGGAACAGCGGCTTTACGCCTTTGTTTTCGTAATATCTGTACCCGACGAAAACGCCCTCGTTATAATCGACGGTTTTGCCGTTTCCGACCGCCAGAGAATAAGTCGATAATTGTTTTTCGTTTTTTACCCACGTTTCGGCAAGTTTACCGCACGGCGAGTATTTTCCCGCAAGCAAATCCGCAATGCCGAAGCAGCCGTTTTCACCGGGAAGTCCGCATAACATAATGCCGTCCGTTTTGCCCGCCCACGGCAATTCGACCACTCCGCCGACAAACAGTAAAACACCGACTCTTTTTCCCGATTTTATGGCGGATAATATGAGTTTGTTTATGGCGGGAGGCAATTTGAGGTTTTTCCTGTCGTAACCCTCGCTTTCGTCCGCTTGGCGGAGTTTACAGGATACGATTATTTTATCGTAAGGAGAAAAGTCTATATCGCAGGTCGTTCCGCTTTCGGTGTCGCACCCGCGAACGCACTCGTAATCGAGTTTTGTTTCTTTTAACGCATTTAACAGAGAAATTGCGTTTGCGTTGTTGACGTGCGAACTTCCGCCGCCCTGATAAGGAGTGTCTTCCGTCGCGTCGCCCGTAAACAATATTTTTTCGCCGCTTTTAAGCGGAAAGAAATTATTTTCGTTTTTCAAAAGAACGACGCTTTCTCTAGCGGCGGTTTTTACTAATGCGAGCGCGGAATCCCTGCTAAAATGTTCGACGGTTTGTTTTCTGTTATCGACGCAATCGAGAACGAATTTCGCAACGCGATCCGCCGCCGCAGATATTTCCGTTTCGGTTATTTCGCCTTTATCGTAAGAGAGTTTAAGCCTTTTATAAATTTCGCCTTCGGGCATCGCAAGGTCGAGTCCCGCTTTAACTGCGGCCGCTTCGTTTACCACCGCACCCCAGTCGGAAACGACGATTCCGCCGAAGTTCCATTCGCCCCTTAATACGTCCGTAAGAAGTTTTCTATTTTCGGAGCAAAAAACGCCGTTTACGAGGTTATAGGCGCACATAATCGCTCTTGGAGACGCTTTTTTAACGATAATTTCAAACGCTTTGAGATATATTTCCCGGAGCGTTCTTTCCGTCATTCTCGAATCGGAAAAATTCCGTCTGTATTCGATATTGTTGCACGCGAAATGTTTTACGCAACAACTTACGCCGACGGACTGCAATCCGTTTATAAAAGCCGCGCCGAGTTCTCCGCTTACGACGGGATCTTCCGAATAGTATTCGAAATTTCTTCCGCAAAGCGGCGTTCTTTTAATGTTTACCCCCGGACCTAAAACCATGTCCGAAGAGTTGGCGCGCGCCTCTTTTCCGAGCGTTTTTCCGAGCCTGAAAAGCAGTTCTTTATCAAAAGAGCAGGCGATCGTGCTTTCCGTCGGATAACAGACGGAAACGTCGCTTTCGTTTATGCCGAGATGGTCGCCCGTTTTCCGCTGGATTCTAAGTCCGTGCGGACCGTCGCACATAAAAATTGCGGGCAGTAAGCCTTCGATTTCGTAAGTATGCCACCATCCGTCGCCCGACAGAAGCCTAATCTTTTGTTCGATTGTCAAATTTTCCATAAAATATCCTTAAAATAAAACCGCCGCGAGAAATTGCGGCGGTTAGTGTGTTCAGCCTTTCACTCCGCCGATTACAACCGCTTTTTCGAAAAATTTCTGAATAAACGGATAAATGCAAAGAAGAGGCAATGAAGAAATCAGAATCGTTACCATCTGAATACTCGGTCCGTATTCTTCGAGTTTGTTTATGCCTATACTCATACCGCCCGTTCCTTCCGTCTGCTGAATCATGTTGTAAATGATAAGCGATAACGGATAAAGATTTTCGACTTCTTTGGAAAGGTAAATTTTAGGCAACATCCATGAGTTCCACTGCGTTATTACCGAAAACATTACCACTACTGAAACGTAAGGAATAACGAGCGGCAGAACGATTTTGAAAAGGGTCTGCAAATGTCCTGCGCCGTCAATCTGAGCCGCTTCGCAATAAGCGTCGGTCGCCTGCATGCCTACGCGAACCATAAGCACGTTAAGCGCGGTGCAGCATCCCGGCAAAACCAAAGCCCAGATTGTATTCGTGAGTCCGAGTTTGTAATTTACGACGTATTGCGGAATCATTCCCGCATTTACGAACATCGGCAGCAACATAAATACGAATATAAGATTTCTGAACAGAAAATCTTTTCTCGAAAGAACGTACGCGCCGAGCAATGTAAGCAAAAGACCTATCCCCGTATATAATACCGTATAAAGAATCGTGTTAAAATAACTGCGCAGTATCGGATAGTTCTTCCAAACGATAGACCACGCTTCGAAAGATACTCCGCCGACGGGTCTGAACAAGAAATCGGACGACGCGTATAAGTCCTTCGGTTTGGATATAGCCGCCATAACAACGTGCCACATGGGCAGAACGCATACGAGCGCGATTGCGATAAGTATTACGGCGATGATCCCGTCCGCAATAACGTCCGACGTTCTTTTTTTGATTTTCAACATCTTCCGCCTCCTTAAATCAACCCGTAAGAAGTTACTTTTTTGTTGAGTTTATTCGAAATCACAAGCAGTATCAGCGTTGCGACCGAATTGAACAAACCTATCGCCGTAGTATAACTGTATTCGGGCGAGTTGGACGTAAATCCGAGACGGTAAACGTAAGAGCCGATCGTTTCGCCGACTTCCCACGTTTCGCCCGAATAAAGAACGACGATTTTATCGTACCCGATGGACAGTATCATACCCATGCGCAGGGTAAGCATCATCATAATAGTCGGCAGAATCGACGGAAGTGTGATATGAAAGAGTTTGGCGCATCTTCCCGCGCCGTCGAGATCAGCCGCCTCGTAAAGAGAGGGATCTATCGAAGAAAGCGACGCGACGTAGATAATACTGCCGAAACCAAGCCCTTGCCAGATATCGGAAATAATAATTATCGCGCGGAAATAACGTTTGTCGCCGAGAACGCTCATATCTTCGCCTATCCAGCCCATTTTACCGAACCACGAACCGATAAAGCCGTAAGGATCGCAGAAACTCTTGA
The DNA here is from genome assembly GCA_021635425.1 of Clostridiales bacterium. Taxonomy (GTDB): domain Bacteria; phylum Bacillota; class Clostridia; order Christensenellales; family Borkfalkiaceae; genus UBA10281. The sequence goes on from JAJWOJ010000011.1 coordinate 6,405, forward strand.
TAAGTCCGCAAACGACGACGAGAGAGATGAAATACGGCATATACGCGCACGTCTGAATCGAACGTTTGAAGAATTTATTTTTTACGGAATTAAGTAAAAGCGCGAATATGATCGGCGCGGGGAATGAAAAAATCAATCCCCACAATCCGTAAATCAAGGTGTTTCGTATCGTTCTTAAAAAGTAAGGATCACGAAAAAACCTGATAAAATGGGCAAATCCGACGAATTCGCTTTCAAAAAAACCGTTGCCGAGTTGATAATTCTGAAACGCGAGCGCAATACCCGCCATAGGCAGATAACTGAAAAGAACGAAATACGCGATAACCGGAAGTATCAGAAGATACAACATTTTATTCTTTTGAGCGTCGCGTTTCAGTTTACCGAAAAACGTCGATTTTGTTTGCGTTTTCATAATGATACCTTCGTTAATTTTTCCAGTCGTCGGGAATCGTTCTCGACAAGAACGCCCTGTAAGACTTTTCGCTTATTTCTACCGCTTTGCCTATATCGTATTGCGAACTTTTAAGCGTGGCGACGTAACTGTCGAACTCTTTCAAAGAGCGCGTGCCTTTCACGAATTTAATCAGATTTTCGCTGACGTAAGTGTTTACCGCGTTCATAATCTGCGTATGAGTCGCGCCGTCCGAACCCGTGTATGCGGCTGTCGCTCTCAGATTGTACGCGCCGTCGTTTTTGTACGTCCATATATTTTCCGCGGATAAGGCTCTTTTGCCTTTGAATATATCGCTCTTCGTGGTGTCGTTTTTGGTCGGGAAACCGAACGAAATATATTCGTAAAACCCTTTATCGGGGTTGTTTTTTATCTCGTCCGAGAAGTTTTTGCTGCCGTCGGGGTTAAGCGTGTAAGTCTGACCTTCTACGCCGTAATTCATTAAAGCCGCGCCTTCGTCGGTGTATAAATAGTCGAACCACTCTACGATTTCTTTGGCTTTCGCTTCGTTGCATTTCGTCGTGATAAACGCGCTCATTCCCAACTTTCCGTTATTGCACACGAGATGATTGACGTCCGTTTTGCTTATTCTCGGCTGAGGAATAGCCATAAGATCGTAACCCGAAATACCGTTTGCTTTGCCGAGTTCTATTTTGGAATCGATATAGGTGGACATTTCCGCCCATACCATGGAAAGAGGTTTCGTGCGGGAAGTTCCCACGGAGTTTTTGTTTTCCGTGGTAAGCCCGTTTGCCGACTGCGCGAAATTCGGATCGATAAAGCCCGCCTTATACCATGCGTTCATCTGTTCGAGATAATCTTTAAGCCCTTCTTCGACGTAACCGATTTTAAGCGAGCGATTGCCGCTTTCGTCAACGTAATCGTAATAAGCGGTATCTCCGAGAGCGAAGCCGAAACCCGCGTTAAGCGTGTCGAGAGAATCTCTGCCCGTAGCGGGGAAACAAAGCGGATATTTAACCGCGGTATCTTTATCGCCGTCGTTATAAGCCTTTTTTACTACGGTGAAAATATCCGTCCAATGGGAATATAAAGTCGGGGTTAAAAGGGTTTGTCCTTTACTGTCTTTCTCTCCGAGATCTTCCCAATCGGAATAAGTCGTGAACGAATTTTTGTATTTTTCGATTACGTCTTTGCGCATAACCAGTCCGCGCCACGGCTTTTCGATAGGATCGTTCACAACGTAAAATCCGCCGATTCTGTCGCCGTCTATCGTTGTTCCTTTCCATATATCTTCGTCGGAAGTTATGAGTTTTTTATAGTTGGGCGCGTAGTTTTTAACGAGATCCGTTATGTCGTAAACGTGTCCGTTATTGATGCCCGCCGCGTACCCGTTCGGATAGCCGAGCATCAACACGACTTCGGGATACGACTTTGTCGAAAGCATTGTGGTATAATCGTCTCCGAGAACGAATTTTACTTTTTTACCCGTGCGTTTTTCGAGTTCCTTGAACGCATACGAAGTTTCGCCGTAATTTCTTATAGAACTGTCGGTCTGATAACACCAGATGGTAAAATCGTAATTACCTTCGTTTTTCTTACAGCCGGCAGCCGAAAATCCTACGGTTGCGGCGACGGCAAAAGCCGCCGCGCATCCGATTATTTTTTTAAATAATTTCATATCGCACCTGCTGCTTATTTAACTTCCGTAACGGTTATATCGCCGAGTGAAGCGTTGGGATAGCCGAAGCTCATCAGACCTTCGGTTACGGTAACGGTTCTTTCGGCAACTTCCTTACCCTCGCCTTCTTCAAGGAGTTTTATTTTAAGCGTTTCGCCGTCTTTTACAAGGTTATAATGCCCCTTAAACGTCATGGAAAGAGCGGCTATCGTCATTTCGTACGCGCCGTTTACCCTCATCGTGATAACGACTTCGGAGTTACCGAGAGCCGCTACGGTTGCCTTGAAAACCGTCTTTTTTTCAAAAGCGTTGAGCGTTCCGAGCGCTTCGGGATAAGGCGTGGTCGCGGGGATTTTTTCAACGTCGTTATAAAGCGTGTACGTGCCGAGCGTAGCGTTTACGTAGGTCATCGTGATATAAGAACTTTCGCCTTCGGAAACAACCGCCATAGCGTATTTTACTATATCGGTTTTTCCTTCTTCGAGAAGAGAAATCTCGGTGGGGTTTTCTGCGTTGTCGAGTTTATACGCGCCCTTGCTTTCTACTTTCGCGCTCGTCGGCTTACCGTCTTTTTCTCCCGATAACGAAACGGAGCAAGCGTACTGTCCGTCGTCCGTAAACGAATAAATTATTTCCGTTACTTTGCCGAGCGGACCTGCTTCCGCTTCGCTTACGTCCGCCACGAAATTTTGAACGCTTGCGAATACGACCTTTTCGCCGAGAGCGGTGGGATATTCGAATTCTTTTAACGAACCCCAGTTTGCGCTGTTGCTGTAATAGGGCATTGCAAGTTTACCGTTGAAAATATGCGTAAATTTATAACTTCCGTCGTCGAGAGTTTCAAGATCGTAAGTTACCGTTTTTGCCGCGTCGGGATCTTCGAGAGCCGCGCCGTCTTCCGTCTGATTGCCGTAGAATTTCTGCGCAACGGTAAGGGAAACTGCCGACTTGTCGTCGTTAAGTTTGTACGTGCCGTCCACGTTAAGGAATACGGGGGCAAGCACCGCGCCCATCGCGTTAAACGAATGTTCTACGGTGAAAGTTCCGTCTTTCTTCATCGTGATAACGCTGCTCGTAAATCCCGCTCCGAAAGTGGGGACTACGGCGTAATCGAGATAAAACGCGGTGTCGCTTTCAAACGCGTCGGTTTTTGCTGCAGGCGGTTCTGCGCTATTACCGGAATCCTGCGAATCCGATCCGTTTCCGCCGTTACAACCGACGAGCGAAAAACTAAGCGCTAAGGCTAAAATTAACGTGAGTATTGAAACAAATTTTCTTTTTGACGATTTCATTTTATCATCGTCCTCCTTATTTTTTCCCGAGCGTCCGCCGCTCGTGTTGAGACAATTGTAACACTTCGTTTTCTCGGTGTCAATAGCCTTTTTTTATTACGACAAAAACTGAAACAAACCGCAAAAATCGCCGCATACGCCGTTTTTAACCCCGTTTTTTATATCGCGACGGCGTAATTCCGTTGATTTTTTTGAATACACGCATAAAAGTGCCGCGATCCGAAAAACCCGTTTTAATCGCCGTTTCCTCAACGGATAACCCCTCTTCGAGCAATCGTTCTGCGTTATTTATCCGCGTTTTATCAATGTAAATGGATAAACTTTCGCCCGTCGTTTCCTTGAACGAACGCGAAAAATGCGATAAACTGAAATGAAACTTTTCGGCAAGATAAGCAACCGTAAGATTTGCGTCCGCATAGTTATCCGCAACGTATTCTTTAACGGCTTCGGTCCAATCGTTCTTATCCACGCCGTATTCGTCGGTATAACTTTGCAGCGCGGAAAAAACTTTATCGGTAGCGGAAATAAAATCGTCTTTCGACAAAGCGTTCGAAAAAACGTTTTTGTAATCGAGTTCTTGTAAAAAACTTTCCTTAAAATTTTTCGTCGCTTTATCGAGTTCGGCGTTCAATCTACCGCTTAATGAAAGTAATCTCGCGGCGACTTCGTTCTCACTCACGTTATCCGTCATCGGCAAAACGAATTTTTTTAATTTTTCGCCCGCTTCGGAAAAATCTTTCGTTTTTAATAAATTGAAAAACGCTTTTACGTCTTCTACGTTGATTACCGCTATGCCTTTTATTATCGCGTCGCGATCCGATTTCGCTTTTTCTTCCGCGAAGCGTTTTTGTTCTATTATTTTGTCGATTCCCTTTTCTATCGAGTCGAATTCGCCCTTTTCCGATAAAACGTCGCCGTCGTTTAATTTTTTTGCGATTTTTTCAATCGGCTTATAACCGCGTTTGGCGTTTTTCACGATAAGAAACGCCGTTAAAGCAACGCTTAAAACGAGCGACGCGGAGAAAAACACCCATAATGGTATGAATATATAAGAATATTCGCCGCCCGGGATCGACATTGCGTAATTTATGCCCGTAGATTTTCCGATTATTGCGTTTTTGAATGCGTTTTCGTCCGGGCTGCCTTTCGTAATTTCTATTTCGCCTATCGACAAAACGAAATTACCGTAACCGAAATAATCGATAACGCTTTTTTTAAGTTTACCGTTATCGATAATCCAGACCGCTTTTTTATCGGCAACGTAATCGACGCTTAATATCGCCGCGGAATACTCTCCGAAGTCAATCAGACGAATTTTCTCGGCGGAGTTTTCGCCGTACGTTTTTTCGAGTTGTTCCGCGCTCTTTCCGACGAGTCGGGAGATAATATCGGCAAAATAAGTTTTATCGTCCAATCCCGCGTCGGTTATAAAAAACCCGTCGGAAACGGGCAACGCGACTCTCGTTACGAAAGGCGTTTCGCTTTTAATCGCAACCAACTTGTCTTTTACCGACGTAAATTTATCGTCGTCGACGCCGAGCGATATATCGGAGCGATCGAGAGAAATATAGTCGTATCCGTAAACGATTTTATGAGTTTTTTCGATTGCCGTTTCAAGCGACGCTTCAAAATATTCCGTAAAAGCGGAAAAAACGCTTTGCTCGGTTTTTTCAATCGCCGAGGATAGCGCGCTGAAAGTAACGGCGTAAACCGCTATGCTTGTAATTAAAGGTATAAGCGTGATAAGTAAGTATGTTCGGACTCTGTTTTTAACGTAAGTTTTCATCATTTTCCCCCGATGAATAGTTAAACCGACAGTATTTAAACCGACGGCTAAAAATCAAACGCTTCGCCGAGCCAGCTGCAAAGGTCGGTATCCGAGCCCAAACCGAATCCGTGTCCGCCGTTTTCCGCTGTTTTTAATTTCGCGCTTACGCCCAAAGAGTTAAGCCTTTCGACAAACGCAGCGCTTTTAGCCGCATTAACGGTTTTGTCGTCGTTTGCCTGAACGATAAAGGTTTCGGGATACTGCACGGAAAGGTGTTCGATCGGAGAATACTCGTCTATAAGTCGATTATCTGGGTTTTTCCCGAACAATCCCGTAAGCATATACGCGCCGATTTTTCCCGTCAGATCTTTCAGGTCTACGAGAGGATACGCGAGAATTACTTTCGCGGGATTTTTAAGTCCGTATTTTTTCAGCCCGATATTTTCGCAGGCTACACTCGCGCAAAGATGACCGCCCGCCGAAAAACCGCATACGCTGTAATCGCTCATATCGACGTTCAAGTCGTCCGCGCAATTTGCGATAAGCCTGATCGCCGCGGCAAAATCTTCCATCGGCTTAGGCAAAAGCCCCGATATAAAACTTTCGGGCGTTGCCGTGCGATAACGCAAACAAAAACAATCGTACCCGTTTTCCGCAAGAACCGTCGCGACGGGAAAGCCTTCCGCAAGGTTGCATACCGAGCCGTACGCCCCGCCCGAAGCGATAAACACCGTTTTTCTTTTTTTGTTTTTCGCGGGGAAAAAGATGAGTTTTACTTTGCGTTTATCTTCGTCGTTTTCGATTTCTTTCTCGCCGTAAACGGGAATAATCTTTCCGCCGCGCGCAAAAGCGTCGCGAACGCCGAAAATCCCCGTAAGCATATCGGTATAACTCCACGTCGGCTGCACTTTCTCGTTAAAATCTTTCAAAGAAAGTTTGCCCGTTTCGCCGAGAAAGAAATTTTCTCCGCCCGCGATAAGGCAATCTTTTATTTCCGAAAGAGATTCGTCGTTATAAAGGTCGTAAAGAGTCGTATTTTCGTTTATCATTCGTTGCCTCCTAAAACGTAATCGCCGCTGCCTATTTCGTAAGTTTTTCCGTTCCATTCTACGATTGCCGTCGTGTTTACGGGAATGCTTACCGAAAGAATATCGCGGTTTCTCGCGACTTTTATTTCGCCCGCTTCCGCAACGAGCGTGCGGTTGAATTTTTCAAAGCCGTAAAAGGGATCGGGCGCGATTTTAATTTTTTTGAATCCCGCCTCGATAAAGTCGATGCCGCAAACTCTTCTTCTGAACCATTCGTCTATTACGCCGAACGCATAATGATCGAAACTGACCTTTTCGGGATTTCCGTTTTCGTCCATAGCCGTCCACGATTCCCACATACTCGTCGCTCCTTTTTCGACTTCGTATAACCACGAAGGGCTTTTCGTCTGATAAAGTATCGCCTTAGCGAGATCTTTTCTGCCGATTTTTTCGAGCGCGTCCATAAGAAAAGGCGTTGCGAGGAAACCCGTCTGCAAGCAATATCCGTGTTCTTCCACAAGCGATATAAGCCTTTGTTTATATTCTTCGCGGTGAATATCGTCTACGAGATCGAACGCAAACGCAAGGACGTACGCGCCCATTAAATGGCGTGGCAGCATATCGTTTGCGAAAAGTCCGTTTTGTATGGCAGATTTCATTTTTTTTGCGTAATCGCCGTAAAATTCCGCGCTTTTGTCGCCGATAACTTTACCGAGTTCGGAAAACATAGTTAAAGTTTTGTAACCGAAAAACGACGAGATATACAACGCGGATTCTTTGCATATTTCAAAGCCTTCGCCCGTCCTTCCGGGAACGAGCCATTCGCCGAACTGAAAGCCCGTATCCCATAAATACATATCGATTTCGTCGGGAAGATCAGTGCCTTTTTTCTCGCGAGCCTCGCGGATAATCCAGTCGCACCATTTTTTCATTGCGGCGTAATTTTCGCTGATAATCGACTTATTGCCCGTCGTTTTATATAAAGCATACGGCACGAATACGATTGCGTCGCTCCACCCGGCAACTCCCGTGGCGGGATTGCTTCCGCAACTTAAAAAACTGTTTTCACCTACGATTTCATCAAGCCCGTCTATCCGCTTTTCTTCCTTAAAGTCGCTCATCGTCTTTCTTGCCACCATATCGTACATATTCGTATACGGCGAAACGATGGGAACAACCCCGTCGGGGAGTTGATCGGCTCTTAACCCGTCGAGCCAGCAGGAAAGAAAAGCCGACATATCGTCGTTGGTCGCGGCGGCAAGCGCGTACATCGCAATATCCCCCGTCCAGCCCGCTTTTTCTCTCGTCGGGCAATCCGTAGGAACGGACATCATATTGTTCTTTTGCGAATAGCGTATGTTTTTATATAACCTGTTGAAACGCTCGTCTTCGCACGAAAACGACGAAATATCCTCTTTTTCGGACGTTAAAAGCACGGCTGTAAACCTGCCGGGCGTCGGATTATTCATTCCGCTTACCCGAACGTATCTGAAACCGTGAAAGGTGAATTTCGGTTCGAATATAAATTCCGTTCCGTCGGCAATCACGGTGTCGCATTGTTTCGCCACGAGCGCGGTAAAATAATTATCTTCGGCATCCAGAACTTCGCTATGCTCGAATTTAAGTTCCCGTCCTTTCGGCTCTTTTATAATAACTCTCGTTCTGCCCGCTATAACCTGCCCGAAATCTACGATCGTTTCGCCTTTCGGAGAAATAAAAACTCTTTTCGCGGAAATTTCCTCAGCCGCTATTATTCCGTCTATCGGCTGGCAACGCAAAATTTTATAGTCATACTCTTTCTCTTCGGCGTTTTCCTCTTTTCCGAAAGGCGCGGTCATGTCTGTTTTTTCGCCCATAAAAATATCGGAAAAGGAGGTATTCGTTTTGCGGCATAAAACTTCTTTATCCGACAGCACGCTTTTTATCGTTCCGTCGTCAAAGCAAACGTCCAGAGCGAAAAGTACCAACGGTTTTTTCTTTCTGTCGGCGGTAACTACTTCCGTCTGACCGCAGAAATACCACCCGTCGCCTACGAGAAGTTCAAGCGTGTTGTCGCCGCTTTTTATAAATTCGGTAACGTCGTAGCATTGATAGTTCAATATTTTGTCGTAAGGCGTAAATTCGGGCGCGAATTCGCAATCGTCGACGCGTTTTCCGTTTATGAGAGGACGATAAACGCCGTAACACGTCGCGTATAACCGCGCTTTTACTACTTTTTTATCGGACGAAAAAGTTTTGGTAAACGAAAGGACGGGATTTTCAACGCCGTAAGTAAAGTAAGGCACGGGGTTGCGTTCAAACGGGCTTTCCGCCCATTTTGCTTCCCATAGGCGATTCTTTTTATATGCAGTTTCGAATATGACGGAAGCGGTCGACTTGTTGCCCTTGTTATCCCAAGCGGTTACTTCGGCAGTATATTCCGTTTTTTCGTCAAAGTCGTTGCCGCAATAAGTAACGAAACTTTGTTCGTCGCCGTTAATTTTTCCGCTGTCCCAAACCGTATTACCGTTTGCGGATACGATTATCCGATACGCCGGCTGAACGACGTTTTTCTCGTCGCTTACGAGCCGCCACGAAAACTCGACGGAGTCGTCTGCGCCGATAAAACGGTTATTTTTGTGATTGACGCGAAGATGAGTAACCTTAAACATTATTATTTCCCTCCCCGAAACAGCCGAATACGAGCCGTTCGATTTCTTTTGATATATAAGATCCCGATCCGTTAAGGTCGGTTCTGTTCGTCATAAACACCGCGGCTAAATTATCTTTCGGGCTGATAAAAAAGTGCGTACCGAACGCGCCGCTCCAACCGTAAGTCCCCGTCGTTGCAAACGAATTTGCTTTTTCGGGGTTTTGTCTTATTTTCATTCCCAAGCCCCATACGCAACCGGGA